>NZ_VZZR01000030.1:0-115714 GCF_009650555.1 Pseudomonas sp. EMN2 | reverse complement strand
GTTCTACCAAGGCGAAGGCATGACCGCCCCGCTGTTCTGCATTGAGCCCGGCATCCCCTGCCAGCATGCGCGGGACCAAGCTTCGGAGCTGATGGGCTGCGTGCGCGACCTGACCATCGCCGGAATCATGGAAGAGAAACCGCAACTGCTCTGGGCATCGTATTACCTGAGCGCGCTGGCCAAGGCGCTGATGGATGATGCTGAGTTGGGGATGAAGCACTGAAGATTGGAGCTGATTGGTAGCTGCACGCCCAAGGTGAAGCAGCGGACTTGCCGGTGCTCCAGACTTCCCTATCGCGCTGACATCGCTGGGGCTGCTTCGCAGCCCTCTCGCGACGCAAGGCCGCTCCTACACTGGGCAGATCAACTTAGGAGGCGTTCATGGAGTGTCATATCCGTCGCGCTCGGCGCGACGACGCAGAAGCCATCAGCCGTATCGTGATCGCGGCATTGCGCGAGTCCAACGCACGAGACTATCCAGCAGAGGTGATTGCCCAGGTCGAGCAGAGCTTTTCGCCTGCGGCAGTCTTTACATTGCTCGCTAACCGAGTGGTATTCGTGGCGACCTGCCAAGGGCAATTGCTGGCGACGGCAAGCCTGGATGGCGATGTTGTGAGAACGGTATTTGTTGCGCCAGCACACCAAGGGGCAGGTATAGGCAAACAGTTGATGGATGCCATCCATGCACAGGCGGTCAGGGCTGGCATCAAGTCACTGCGCGTACCGTCCTCCATCACTGCCCAAGCATTCTACGCACGCTTGGGGTACCAGAAGATTCGCGATGAATTCCATGGCGTGGAGCGCACCACCGTCATGGAAAAATCTGCGCTGACCATCCCCGAAGCCGCCCATGCCCTCAACGTTTCTTGCGCGCATCTGGCGAAGTTGCTGGATGTGGGGGCAATGCCTGTTACCAGCGCTGACGGTCAACCCGTTATCACGTTCTCTGACTTGATTGCCTACAAGGACAAGCGCGATGGGATCAGCCGGGCGACGATGAGAGAACTGGCTGACCAGGCACAGGATCTGGATATGGGCTACGAATGAAGTGCAAGCCCATGATGAAACCTCGCCACCGCGCTTCATGCCCTGCGGCGGATCAATTCAGTACGTCCTTGCCGGCATAACCTTCAAGGCACCCCAACAAATGTAGGGCTACAGTGATCGCTGAGAACAGCATCTGTGAATGGCCCTGGGAGCATGTGTCAGCGCACCACCAGCCGTAACTTGCGCTGCACCCTGCACGAAATACCCGTTACTCACGCCCATGCCCAGTGCGGTTCAAAGCCCAGGCAGCACAGTGGCGAAGGAGAACGGACTATGCCCAAGAAAATCATCATCTCGTTTGACGGCACCTGGAATACACCGGATACCAAATCCGAAATCAAAGGCAGCAAGAGCACCAACGTGTGGAAGTTGCACGCGGCCCTGCTCGCTCGCGACAAGGACGGTACCACCCAGAACAAATGGTATGACCCAGGCGTTGGCACGGCATGGTACGACCGCATCCGCGGGGGTGCCTTCGGCGTGGGGCTTTCAGATAAGATCCTCGAAGGCTATCGTCACCTGGCAAACACCTACGAGCCCGGTGACTTGGTCCACATCTTCGGTTTCAGCCGGGGCGCCTACACCGCGCGCAGTCTGGTGGGCCTGATCCGCAACGCAGGGTTGCTCAAACCCGAGCATATCGACCTGACAGAAGAGGCCTATGGCCTGTATCGGACCCGGGACGAGGGCGCCGACTCGGACAGAGCACAACTTTTCCGCAGCAACTTCTCACGCAACATCACCATCCACATGCTGGGCATCTGGGATACCGTCGGCGCACTGGGCGTGCCGCTGGAATCCTTCGACTGGTTCAACAGGTCGTACTACGAATTCCATGACACCGAACTGAGCTCGATCGTCCACAACGCCTTCCACGCGCTAGCGATCGATGAATGGCGCAAGAACTACCAGTGCACCCTGTGGGATCCGAAGAGCAAACCCAACCAACGTGTGGAGCAAGTCTGGTTCTCCGGTGCCCACGCCAATATCGGCGGTGGCTACCCGGACAACAGCCTCTCGGATATCGCCCTGACGTGGATGATCAACAAGGCGGTCGAATGCGGGTTGGCGGTGGACACCAGCAAGATCCCCAGCCTGCCCACCACCACACTGCCGATCACCAACTCCTACAAGCAGTTCCTCGGCGGCGCCTATAGCCAGTTCAATCCGCCCCACTACCGGGACATCGGGCAAACGCTGTTTGGCCGGGAGGCCATCGATCCAAGCGTCGAGGACCGGCTGAAACACGAGGCGGATTACAAGCCGAAGAACACGGTTGGCCCGAACCTGGTCGGCAGTTTCACGCCGGTTGGGAAGGTCAGGTGACGTTGGCCTGCGCCGCCATCAGCTCGGGGCGCTGGCAAAGGTCTGTCACCGTTTTATCCAGAATTATTGGATTTCAATAATTATTGGCCTGGAATAATTCCACTTAAACCATCTGGGCAACACGGCCTGAGAGTGAATGCACTCAGGCCTGGTTGGCCGCCACAGGACCTCAACTCAACTGGGCAATCAGCACCGCATTGGTGTAGATCAGGCTGCCATCGCTAGCCCGATGGCCCACCAGGTGAAACTGCCCGCGCTCATCATCACTCAGGTACACGCGCAGACGGCAGTCGGACAGCGGCCCATAGCCTTCCGGCAACATCAGGTTCAGCGTGCCCATGTCGACATCGACCATGGCCTCGGGCTCATGGCTCTGTTGCAGGCGCTCTTCGGCCTGCTCCAGCAACGTATGGGTGGGGCCTTGGATGTCGAAATGGATATCGCCCACCGGGGTGGAGCGGCGATCACCGTTGCCTTTGCACCAACCTTCTATCGTCAGGGTACTCATGGCCAATCCTCCTGCTATGGAGCGTTCTCGAACACCAATGCAGTTGTTGACCCAACCCCCGCTTGATTCGTTCCGACGGGCTCATCCCCCCTTCGCCAATGCCGCCTCCATCTCCCGCGCCTGAAACCGCCGGATCAGCATCACCTGGTAAGGCACCGAGATACTCAAGCGCCGAATCGCCAACCCACCCTGCCCCGCCTCCGAGTGGGATTCGATGGCGTTTCTACTTAAGGGGCCAACGAGCCAGCCCTTCTTCTCCATAAGCCTGGATGTCCGGGTCGGCACTGCTCGCCATGCGTTCAAGCACTGCGCGGGATTCCGGGGTGCCAATCCGTGCCAGCGCATACGCGCACTTGCGCTGGAACTCCTGCAGGTTGCCCCAGCGCACCAGGCTGGCGAACGGAATGTTCACCGCCTGCGCAATGGCAGGGACGGCTGCCGCATCGCCGAGCAGCCCGAGTTCGAACACGATATCTTCGTGTCGCTCATGGGTTTCATCCAGCAATAACCGGGTGAGGGTCGATACTGCGTCTGGAAGGGGTTCGAGATCCCCCAGGGATTTTGCCGTCGTGGGCTGCGATCCGTTCATTGTGCTTCCTTGTGGTGGGACAAAGCTGTCCCGGATTATGCGGTCACTTGAGCGCTGCTACCGCCCAGCGCCGCTGTCATTTCCCGTGCCTGCTCGCGCAAAGCCTGGCAAAACGGCTCCACAACCGCCGACGCCGGCCGGTGCTCAGGTTGGATCAGCATCACCCGATACGGCACCGAGATACTCAAGCGCCGAATCGCCAACCCACCCTGCCCCGCCTCCAGCCCGCTCAGCGGGTTAATGATCGCCACCCCCAACCCCTGCCGGACCATGGCGCACACCGAGGCCGCGCTGGTGGTCTCGATCACCGTGCGCCGATTCACCCCGGCGGCGCGAAAGTGCTGGTCGAGCTGCTGGCGGTAGGTGTCGAGGCTGGCCAGGTTGATGAAGTCGACCTCATCGAAATCACTCAGCTCAAGCACAGCCTTGGCCTGCAACGGGTGCCCCTGGGGCAGTACGCAGACCATGTCGGCGCTGAACAGCAGCTCGCCCACCGCGCCCCGGGGCACCTGTTCGACTTCGGTCAGGCCGAGGTCGTGCTGCTGGGCGACCAGCGATTCCTCCAACAGCGGCGACTCCTGGGCGGTGATGCTCACGCTCACGCCACGGTGTTGCTGATGGAAGCGCTGGCAGGCCCTGGGCAGCAGGGTTTGCGAGAACAGCGGCAGGCAGGTGACGGCCAGCCGGCCTTGCTCGAAGTTGCGGATGGCCTGGGCAAAGCGGTCGATGCGTTCCAGGCCGACGAAGGTGCGTTCGACCTCGTCGATCAGCAGCAAGGCCTGGGCGGTGGGCGCCAGGCGCCCGCCTTCGCGGTCGAACAGGTTCAGGCCGGTGACCTGCTCCATGCGCGCCAGCTCACGGCTGACGGTGGGCTGCGAGGTGAACAGCAGCCGCGCGGCGCCGGTGACGCTGCCGGCGGCCATGATGGCGCGGAACACTTCGATGTGGCGGACGGAGAGTTTCATGGGGGTGGCTCGTGGTAGTGGTGTCGTGGGAGCGGGCTTGCCCCGCGATGCAAGCAACGCGGTGTTTGGCACCGGCTATGCCGGTGATCGCGGGGCAAGCCCGCTCCCACGCATGAGTACATGCATATGCATATCAAATATGAATAGATTAAATAAAATTAGCTATTTTTCTGAATCCATCCATTAGCTCACCATCGGTGCATCCATTACAAGGAACACCACCATGAGCACCCCTTCCACCCTCCTGGCCGACGCCGTCCGCCAACACGGCTCGCCCCTGTGGGCCTACGACGCGCAAACCATCGGCCAGCGCATCGACCAGTTGCTGCAGCACTTCGACACCGTCCGTTTCGCGCAAAAGGCCAACCCCAACCTGCACGTCCTGCGCCTGATCCGCGAACGTGGCCTGGTGCTCGATGCGGTCTCGCTGGGTGAAATGGAACGTGCCTTCGCCGCGGGCGCGCAGGTATCCGGCGAGCCAGCCGGGGTGGTGCTGACCTGCGACGTGCTGGACCAGCCGACCCTGGCGCGGGTGGTCGAGACCGGTATCGAAGTGAACGCCGGCTCCATCGACATGCTCCGCCAACTGGGCGAGCGCTCCCCCGGGCACCGGGTGTGGCTGCGCGTCAACCCAGGGTTCGGCCACGGCCACAGCCGCAAGACCAACACCGGCGGTGAAAACAGCAAGCACGGTATCTGGCACGAGCAACTGCCCGAGGCGCTGGCCTGCGTGAAGCAGTACGGCCTGCACCTGGTGGGCGTGCACATGCACATCGGCTCGGGGGTGGATTACCAGCACCTGGAGCAGGTGGCCGGGGCCATGGTCGGGCTGATCGGCCAACTGGGCATGGACATCGAAGCCTTCTCCATCGGTGGCGGGCTGTCCACGCCCTACCGCCAGGACGACCAGCCGGTGGACCTGCAGTGCTATGCCCGTACCTGGGCGGTGGCGCGGGCGGAGATCGAAGCGATGCTCGGCCACCCCGTGCGCATGGAGATCGAGCCGGGGCGCTATCTGGTGGCGGAGTCTGGCTACCTGGTGGCCGAGGTGCGCGCCGTCAAGCAGATGGGCAACAACCACTACATCCTGGTGGACGCCGGCTTCAACGACCTGATGCGCCCGGCGATGTATGGAGCCTATCACCGCATGAGCCTGTTCGATGCCGTGGGGCGGCCGGTGAATCGCCCGCTGCAACCGACCGTGGTGGCCGGGCCATTGTGCGAGTCCGGGGATGTGTTTACCCAGGACGATCAGGAGCTAACGCCACAAGTGCTGCCACAAGCCAAGGTCGGTGACCTGCTGGTGATTCACGATGCCGGGGCCTACGGCGCGTCCATGTCGTCGAACTACAACAGCCGGCCGCTGTTGCCGGAGTTTCTGATCGAGCAGGGTCAGGTGCGCATGATCCGCCGGCGGCAGACTGTACAGGAGCTGCTGGCGTTGGAACTGAGTGTCTAACACTCAGTAGTGCGATACGCGCTGATGTGAACATCGTGGGAGCGGCGGTGCGCCGCTGCGACTTGTCCCGCGATTACCGGCAAAGCAGGTGCCATCAAGCCCCGCGCATTCATCGCGGGGCAAGCCCGCTCCCACGTGCCCTCGCTACAGTTGCGCTGGTGCGACCAACCTGTACCCCACCCCCGCCTCGGTAATGATGAACCGTGGCGCGGTTGGATCATCCCCCAGCTTCTGGCGCAGGTGCCCCACCACGATCCGCAGGTAATGCGTGTCATCGGTATGGGTCGGCCCCCAGATGTCCTTGAGCAACTGCTGCTGGGTAATCACCCGCCCCGGGTGCCCGGCCAGTTGCGCCAGCAGCGCATATTCCTTGCGCGTCAGCGCTACTTCCAACCCCTCCAGCGTCACCTTGCGAAAGGCAAAATCCACCACCAGCGGCCCAAAGCTGGCCGTCGAGGTTGCACTGCCCACCTGCGGCGCCTGGCGCAGCAATGCGCGCACGCGGGCGAGGAATTCCTGGATGCCGAAGGGCTTGGTCACGTAGTCGTTGGCACCACCATCCAGCGCATCGACCTTCTGCACTTCACTGGCACGCACCGACAGCACCATCACCGGCACCGTGCTCCATTCGCGCAGTTCGCGCAGCACTTGCTGGCCGTCCATATCAGGCAGGCCGAGGTCGAGCACCACCAGGTCAGGCTTGCTCAAGGCGGCCTGGGCCAGGCCTTCACTGCCGGTACCGGCTTCGATCACCTTGTAACCCTGGGACGCCAGGCTGATACGCAGGAACTTGCGGATCTGCGGTTCGTCGTCGATCACCAGCAGGGTGGCGGCTTGGCTCATGGGGCTTCACTTTCGCTATCGGGTTGGGTGGGCAGCGGCAAGCATAGTGTGATGCAGGTGCCGTGGCCATCGAGGCCGTCGCCCACCAGGATGCGCCCGCCATGGGCGCCGATCATGCCCTGGCAGATCGCCAGGCCCAGGCCGGTGCCCTGCCCGCCGCGGTCGCCGCGGGCGGCGGTGTAGAACATGTCGAAGATCTTTTCGCGCTCGTCTTCAGGGATGCCGGGGCCCTGGTCGCTGACGGCGAAGCACAGTTGCTCGTCCTGCACCTTCACCTGCAAGTCGAGCCGCCCTTGTGCCGGCGAGAAGCGCGCTGCGTTTTCCAGCACGTTCACCAGCGCCTGCTCGATCAGCGCCGCATGCACGAACAGCAACGGCAGCTCGCCGGGCACATCGGTGTGCACACGCAGCGGCGCCAGCACCACGCGCAGGCGGTTGAGGGCGCTGCCGACGATATCGGCGGGGGCCACCCAGTCGCGGGCGAGCTTGAGGCTGCCATGGCCGAGGCGGGTCATGTCCAGCAGGTTCTGAATGTAACGGTCCAGGCGCTCGGCTTCGTCGCGGGTGCCTTCGAGCAACTCGCGGCGGTCAGCCGGGGGGATGGCGTCGCCCAGCGCCAGCAGGCTGTCGATGCTGCCGCGCATGGACGTGAGCGGGGTGCGCAGGTCGTGGGACACCGAGGCGAGCAAGGCGCTGCGCAGCTGCTCGGTTTCGCCGTGCAGGCGCGCGGCCTCCAGTTGCTCGCCCAGGCGGGCTCGGGCCAGGGCCTGGGCCAGGGGCTGTGCCAGGGCCTTCAGCAGGCGACGGCGCTGGGCGCCCATGGGTTCACCGTTGCGCGGGCGTACGCCGAGCAAGGCCAGGGGTTGCTCCTCCACGGCCAGAGGCCACCACCACCAGCGGCCGTGGGGCAAGGTGTCGCTGCCGAAACCTGCGGCCTGGCCGTGTTGCCAGGCCCATTCGGCGGCGGCGCGTTCGTTGTCGGTGAAGGCCGGCGCATCGCCGCTGGCGACTTGCAGCAGGCCGTCGGCGCTGCGTTCGAGCAGGCACACCTGCACGTCCTGCCAGCCGTTCAGGTGCTGGCCGGCGGCGCTGAACACGGCCTGGCGGTCGGTGGCCACGGTCAGCCGGCGCGACAGATCGAGCAACTGGTTGGTCTGCGCCTGGGTCTCGCGCAGGGCCTGCAACTGGCGGCGCTGGCGGGCGGCGAGGTTGCCGGTGAGCGCGGCCATCAACAGGAAGAACACCAGGGTCAGGACGTCTTCTTCGCGCTGGATGCTGAACGAGAAGTTCGGCGGAATGAACAGGAAGTCATAGACGAGGAACGACAGCACGGCGCAGGCCAATGCCGGACCAAGGCTGCTGCGCACCGCCACCAGCAGCACGGCGGCGAGGAACACCAGCGAGATATTGGGCAGCGCCAGCACGCTGGAAACGGCCCAGGACAGACCGGCCGCCAGCACCGTGGCCACCAGCGCCAGCAGGTAGTGGCGCCACACCCACACGCGCTTGGCCGCGGCACTGGCCGGCTGTGGCTGGGCGTCTCGGTCGAGCACGTTGATTTCCAGGCCATGGCTTTCACGCAGCAGGCGCGCCGCTACGCCGGCACCGAAGAAGCGCCGGCGCAGCAGGTCGCGGGACTGGCCCACCAGCACCAGGCTGGCGCGGCGTTCGGCGGCGTGCTGGATCAGCGTGCGGGCCACCTCCCCTGCCCTGAGCAGCACCACTTCACCGCCCAGCCGTTCGGCCAATTGCTGGGCGGCCTGCAGGCGATGGCGGGCGGTTTCGTCGCGCAGCCGGCCGTTGTCGACATGCACCACGCTCCACGGCAAATGGCGGCGTTGCGCAACGCGGCTGGCATGGCGCACCAGGCGTTCGGCCTGGTCGTTGCCGTCGATGCCCACCAGCAGCCGGCCGCGCAAGGCCGGCGCTTCCTGGCCGCGCTGGCGGTAGCCGCTGGCCAGGTCCGCATCCACCTGGGCGGCGGCGGTCTGCATGGCCAGCTCGCGCAGGGCGGTGAGGTTGGTCTGGGAGAAATAGGCGTCGATGGCGGCGCGGGCCTGCTCGGGCACATAGACCTTGCCCTCGCGCAGGCGCTCCAGCAGCTCGCGCGGCGGCAGGTCGATCAGCACCAGTTCGAAGGCTTCCTGCAGAACCCAGTCGGGCAGGGTTTCGCGCACCTGCACGCCGGTGATGTCGCGGACCTTGTCGTTGAGGCTTTCCAGGTGCTGGACGTTGACCGTGGTGTACACGTCGATGCCAGCGGCCAGCAGCTCCTGCACGTCCTGCCAGCGCTTGGCGTGGCGGCTGCCGGGGGCGTTGCTGTGGGCCAGCTCGTCGACCAGCACCAGCGGGGGCTTGGCCTTGAGCAGGCCGTCGAGGTCCATTTCTTCGAGCAGCACGCCACGGTATTCGCTGCGCAGCAAGGGTTGCTGGAGCAGGCCGCCGAGCAGGGCCTCGGTTTCGGCGCGACCGTGGGTTTCGACCACCCCGGCCACCACCTGCACGCCCTGGCGCTGCTGGGCATGGGCGGCCTGAAGCATGGCGAAGGTCTTGCCGACCCCGGGCGCGGCGCCGAGGAATACCTTGAGTCGGCCCCGGCCTTCGCGGGGCAGGCCGGCCAACAGCGCGTCGGCGCGGGTGGGGTTGCTCATGTTCGATCCTTAGGTTGTACGGTGATCGGTGGCGCCTGTAACGGCCATCGCGGGGCAAGCCCGCTCCCACGCATCGAAGGTCTTGCGTGGGAGCGGGCTTGCCCCGCGATGGGTCCGGTCAATTGCCGGCTAGGGGAGCCAAGCGCTCAAGCGCCTGGTTCAGCGCCAGCACATTGACCACCGGCGGCCCGACCAATGGGCGAAGGGTGGCGTCATTCACCAGCACTTGCAAGCGCTCCACCGGCACCTGCCGCGCCGCCGCCACACGCGGCAGCTGGTAGGTAATGGCTTGCGGCGGCAGGTGCGGGTCAAGGCCGCTGCCGGAGGTGGTCAGCAGCGCCAGGGGCACCGGCCCTTGCTGCGCCTGGTATTGCGCGGCAGCCTCGCCCTTGACCCGCTCGGCCAGTGCCGGGTTGCTCGGCGACAAGTTGCTCGCGCTGCTGGCCACGGTGGCATACGCCCCCGCCGAAGGCCGCGACTGGAACCAGCCATCGCCCTTGAACTCTTGGGCGATCAGCGCCGAGCCGCGCACTTCGCCTTTGTCGTCACGCACCAGGCTGCCATTGGCCTGGTCGGGGAACGCCACCTGGGCAATCCCGGTCACCGCCAGCGGGTACAAGGCACCGGTAACCACGGTCATCAGCAGGATCAGGCTCAATGCCGGGCGTACATAAGCAGTCATGTCAGTCTCTCCTTCAAACCAGGTGCAGGGCGTTGAGCAGCAGGTCGATCAGCTTGATCCCGGCAAAGGGCACAAGGATCCCGCCCAGGCCATAGATCAGCAGGTTGCGCCGCAGCAGGTGGGCGGCGCTGGCGGCCTGCACCCGTACCCCGCGCAGGGCCAGGGGGATCAGCACGATGATGATCAGCGCGTTGAACACGATGGCCGAGAGGATCGCGCTCTGCGGGCTGGCCAGTTGCATCAGGTTGAGCACGCCCAACTGCGGGTAGATGGCGGCGAACAGCGCCGGCAGGATGGCAAAGTACTTGGCCACGTCGTTGGCAATGGAGAAGGTGGTCAGCGCGCCACGGGTGACCAGCAACTCCTTGCCCACCTGTACCACGTCCAGCAGCTTGGTCGGGTCGCTGTCGAGGTCGACCATGTTGGCGGCCTCGCGGGCAGCCTGGGTGCCGTCGTTCATGGCCATGCCCACGTCAGCCTGGGCCAGGGCCGGCGCGTCGTTGGCGCCGTCGCCGCACATGGCCACCAGCCGGCCGTCGTTCTGCTCCTGGCGGATGCGCGCCAGCTTCTTCTCCGGGGTGGCTTCGGCGAGCACGTCATCCACGCCGGCCTCGGCGGCAATGGCCGCGGCGGTCAGCGGGTTGTCGCCGGTGACCATCACGGTGCGGATGCCCAGCTTGCGCAGCTCGGCGAAGCGCTCGCGGATGCCGGGCTTGACCACGTCCTTGAGGTGGATCACGCCGAGCAGGCGCTTGTCGACGCACACCAGCAGCGGTGTGCCGCCGCTCTGGGCGATGCGCTCCACTTCACGGGCCAGGGGCACCGGCATTTCCAGGCGTTGCATGCCGACGAAAGCCAGCACCGCATCGACGGCGCCCTTGCGGTAGCGGTGCTGCTGGAAGTCGATGCCCGACAGGCGCGTCTCGGCGCTGAAGGCGATGGCCTGGTACTGGCTGCTCGAGTGTTCTTCGAAGTCATGCAACTGGCGCAGGTACTCGACGATGGACTTGCCTTCGGCGGTGTCGTCGGCCAGCGAGGCGAGCAAGGCGCCCTCCCCCAGTTCCTTGGCCGTCACGCCCGAGGCGGCATGCAGGGCGCTGCAGCGACGGTTACCGAAGGTGATGGTGCCGGTCTTGTCGAGCATCAGCGTGTGCACGTCGCCGGCCGCCTCCACCGCGCGGCCGGAGCGGGCGATCACGTTCAGGCGCACCAGGCGGTCCATGCCGGCGATGCCAATGGCCGACAGCAGGCCACCGATGGTGGTGGGGATCAGCGTCACCAGCAAGGCGGCGAGGAAGATCAGCGGCAGGCTGCCACCGGCAAAGCGGGCGAACGGCTGCAGGGTCACCACCACGATCAGGAAGATCAGGGTGAGGCCGATCAGCAGGATGTCCAGGGCGATCTCGTTGGGGGTTTTCTGGCGCTTGGCACCTTCGACCAGGGCGATCATGCGGTCCAGGGTCGATTCGCCGGGGTTGCTGGAGATGCGGATCAGCAGCCAGTCGGAGACCAGCCGGGTATTGCCGGTGACGGCCGAGCGGTCGCCGCCGGACTCGCGGATCACCGGCGCGGACTCGCCGGTGATGGCGGCCTCGTTGACCGCAGCGATGCCTTCGAGCACCTCGCCGTCACCGGGGATCATCTCGCCGGCCACCACGCGCACCACATCGTCCTTGCGCAGCTGGCTGGCGGCGACGGTCTCAAAGCTGCCGTCGCTCTTGCGGCGCTGCGCGGTCAGGCCCTGGCTGCCGGCCTTGAGGCTGTCGGCGCGGGCCTTGCCGCGGCCCTCGGCGAGGGCTTCGGCAAAGTTGGCGAACAACACGGTGAACCACAGCCATACGGTGATCTGCACCGCCACGCCGGTGCTCACGCCGCTTTCGGGGGCGAAGCACAGCACCGTGGTGAGCAGCGCGGTAAGGGCCACCACCAGCATCACCGGCGAGCGCTTGAGCTGGCGCGGGTCGAGCTTGACGAAGGCCTGCAGCAGCGCCGGGCGCCACAGCGCGGCGAAGCGGGTCTGGTCCTTGGCGCTGCGTTGCGCCTTCACGTCAGGAATGGGCATGTTCATCAATGATTCCTCAGAAACCCAGGCTCAGGTGTTCGGCGATCGGCCCCAGGGCCAAGGTCGGCAGGAAGGTCAGGCCACCGACCAGCAGGATGGTCACCAGCAGCAGCGTGGTGAACAGCGGGCCGTGGGTGGGGAAGCTGTTAAGCCCCTGCGGTGCGCTCTTCTTCGCCGCCAGGCTGCCGGCCAGGGCCAGCACCGGCAGGATGTAGCCGAAGCGGCCAATCAGCATGGCCAGGGCGATCATCACGTTGTGGTAGGGGGTGTTGGCGCCGAAGCCGGCGAAGGCCGAGCCGTTGTTGGCGGTGCCGGAGGTGTAGGCGTACAGCAACTGGCTGAAGCCGTGGGCACCGGGGTTGCTCACCGCGCCGGCCGGGCCTGGCAGGCTGGCGGCGAGGGCGCCGAGCACCAGTACGCCGACCGGCATCACCAGCAGGGTCGCCACCAGCAGTTGCACTTCCCGAGCCTGCAGCTTCTTGCCCAGGTACTCCGGGGTGCGGCCGATCATCAGGCCGGCCAGGAACACCGCGATCAGCACGAACAGCAGCATGCCGTACAGGCCTGCGCCGACGCCGCCGAAGATCACCTCGCCGACCATCATGTTGACCATCGCCACCATGCCGGTCAGCGGGTTGAGGCTGTCGTGCATGGCGTTGACCGAGCCGTTGGAGGCGGCGGTGGTGGTGACCGTCCACAGCACCGAGCCGGTGGTGCCGAAGCGGCTCTCCTTGCCTTCCAGCGGCGCGCTCTGTTGCACCTGGGCACTCTCGAGGGCCGGGTTGGGCTGGTACTCCGACCACAGCGCGGTGCTGCCGCCGATCAGGAACAGCGCCAGCATGCAGGCGATGATCGCGCGGCTCTGGCGCAGGTCCTTGACGTAGTGGCCGAAGGTGAACACCAGCGCCACCGGGATCAGGATGATCGAGGCCACCTCGAACAGGTTGCTCCAGGCCGTGGGGTTCTCGAACGGGTGCGCCGAGTTGACGCCGAAGAAGCCGCCGCCGTTGGTGCCCAGCTGCTTGATGGCGATCTGGCTGGCGGCCGGGCCGAGCGGGATGGTCTGGTCGGCACCCTGCAGGGTGACGGCGTGGGCGTAGTCGGCGAAGGTCTGCGGCACGCCCTGCCACACCAGCAGCAGCGCTAGCACGAGGCACAGCGGCAGCAGGCCATAGAGGGTGGCGCGGGTCAGGTCGACCCAGAAGTTGCCCAGGGTGGTGGTCGAGCGCCGGGCGATGCCACGGCACAGGGCGACCAGTACGGCCAGGCCGGTGGCGGCGCTGACGAAGTTCTGCACGGTCAGGCCGAGCATCTGGCTCAGGTAGCTGACCGAAGCCTCGCCGCTGTAGGACTGCCAGTTGGTGTTGGTCATGAAGCTGACCGCGGTGTTGAACGCCAGTGACCACTCCTGGCCCGCCAGGTGCTGTGGGTTGAGCGGCAGGCTGCCTTGCAGCAGCAATACGGCGAACAGCAGCCCGAAGCCGGCCAGGTTGAAGGCCAGCAGGGCCAGGGTGTACTGCTTCCAGTTGTGCTCTTGCCCGGCGTTGACGCCAGCCAGGCGATAGCAGCCCCGCTCCACCGGGCCGAGCAGCGGGGTCAGCCAGGTGCGCTGGCCTTCCATCACCTTGAAGTAGAAACGCCCAAGCCAGGGTGCCGGTAGCAGCACGATGGCGAAGAACGCCAGCAAAAGCAGGTAATCGTAACTGTGCATGGCCGCCCCTTAGCTGCGATCGGCGCGCAGCAGCGCCACCAGCAGGTAAACCGCCAACGCCACTGCCAACAGCAGTGACAGCCCATCGAGCATGTACATGAGCCCATCTCCCTTGATGCGGCATGAGGGCCGCTTTGGAGAAATTGTCCGAGGGAGGGGCGTAAAGGGGCGAGATGGGGGGTGGGGTCAGGGCATAAAGAAGGCGTAAAGATCGACCAACCATCGCGGGGCAAGCCCGCTCCCACGACTACCCGTGGGAGCGGCGGTGCGCCGATGCGACTTGCCCCGCGATGGGCGTCAGGTCTGCGCCGAGTGGCGACTCCAGTCCAGCAGCAGGCTGTACCCCACCGCCAACAGCGTCGGCCCGATGAACAAGCCGATAAAGCCAAAGGCGAGCAAACCGCCGAACACCCCGAGCAGCACGATCACCAACGGCAGGTTGCCGCCGCGGCTGATCAGGTAGGGTTTGAGCACGTTGTCCACGCCGCTGATGACGAAGGTGCCCCACACGCCAAGGAATACCGCCATGCCGTAATCGCCCTTCGACACCAGCCAGGCGGTGGCGGGGATCCACGCCAGCGGCGGGCCCATGGGGATCAGGCTGAGCATGAAGGTCACCAGGCCCAGCACCACCGCCCCCGGCACGCCGGCAATCAGGAAGCCGATCAGTGCCAGCAGGGCTTGCGCCGCCGCTGTGCCGATCACCCCGTTGACCACCCGTTGCACGGTACCGGCCACCAGTTCGACGTAGTACTCGGCGCGCTCACCCACCAGCCGTTGCAGCAGGCGGTGCACGAACGCCGCCAGGCGCGGCCCGTCGCGGTAGAAGAAGAACACGAACACCAGGCTCAGGGTCAGCTCCAGCACCCCGCTGCCGATCTGCGCGCTGCGCGCCAGCAACCAGTTGCCGACCTGGCCGAGGTAAGGTTTGGCCGAGGCCAGCAGCGCCGCCCCTTGCTGGTCGAACGACTCCCACCAGCCGACCAGGCGCCCACCCACGAACGGAATACCCGCCACCCAGGCCGGCGCATCGGGCAGGCCTTCGACCTGCACGTCGCGCACGAATGCGGTGGCGTCGCGGATATGGTCGGCCAGGTTGAAGCCCAGCCACACCAGCGGCAAGGCCACGATCAGGATCCAGGCCGTGGTCAGCAGGCTGGCGGCCAGGGTTTCCCGCCCGCCCAGCACACGGGTGAGCAAACGCATCAACGGCCAGCTGGCGAAGGCCAGGATGGCGCCCCACAGCAGTGCCGAGATGAACGGCGCCATGACCCACAGCGCGGCGCCGAGCAGCGCCAGCAGCAGGATCTGCACCAGCAGGCGGTCAGTGTTGGGCATGGGGCGCTCGCTCAACGGATCAGCTCCAGGTGCAGGCCATCGGTAGGCGCGTCGCCCACTTCGAGCCGGGCGCTGCGCACGCCGGCCTTGACCAGTTGCTCGCGCCAGGCTTCGGCGCCCTTGCCGCTGAGGCTGGCGCGCAGGGTGCTGTCGAGGTTGAGGCTGCGGGCCAGCAGCGTGACCCAGTTGGCCTGGGGCTCGGCGAGGTCGGGGTAATCGAGCTTGCCCGTGTCGCGCAGTTCGCGCAGCACCGTGGCGGCGGTGGGCAGGATGTCGCCCAACGGGCTCTCGGCTACGAACTCCTCCACATGCAAATATGCTCGGCGGTTGCCACGGGTGACGCTGTACAGCGCCACCAGGGTGTCAGCCTCTTCGGCGGAGCGGCGCAGCAGGATGAACGCCTGCTGCTCGTCCCCACCATTGAGGCGAGCGTTGGCGAACACGTCGTTGGCCCACAGGCTGGCTTCGCCGCAGTCGCGGCCCTGGCACCAGAACAAGGGGTAGCCACCGTCTTTCTGCAAGGTTTCGCGGGCGCTGGTAAACGCCTCGCGGGCGCTGCGCTCGACTGGCAGTTCGTAGGTGACCGAGCTGACCTGGCCACGGCTTTCGACCTTGTCATCGACCCGCAGGCGGCCGCTGATCTTGCGCAGCGGCCCCATCGGGTAGACCCGCTCCTGCTCCACGGCAGGGCGTTGATCGACCACTTTGGCGTCAACCGGAACGGGCAGTTCGCCGGCCCACAGCAAGGGGCTGGCGAAGACGAGGCAGGCGGCGATGGCACTGCGGGCGTAAACGGGTACGCTCATCGGCAGCCCTCGTGGCCGCGGGGTTGGAATACGTGAGTGTCTGGCATGTACATGGTTGTCTCCCTTTCAACCCGCCAAGCCTCGACACTTGCCCGATGCAAGTCAAGGAATGCCAAAGAAGCGATTGAAACAGTCTGCAACAAGGGCCGCACCCTGCTCATCGTTCAAGTGCAGGTGATGGCCACCCGGCAGCGTGATCTGCTCGAAGGGTAGCTGCTCCAGCAGCTCCGTGTGGCGCGCCAGCATGCCGTCGGCCGCCACCACCAGGCAGGCCGGGCAGGCCACGCGCTTGACGAAGGCCATGGCCTGGGCCTGGTTCAGGCGGGTGGGTGAAGGCAAGGTGAGGCGGCTGTCGCTGCGCCAGCTGTAACCGCCGGGTACCGGCATCAGGCCGCGCTGGGCCAGCAGTTCGGCCGCTTCACGGCTGACCGCGACCATGCCTTTCATGCGTGCCTCGACGCCCTCCTCCAAGGTTGCGTAGACCGTCTTGCGTTTGCCGTCCAGGCGCAGTTGGGCCAGCAGGGCCATCCCCAGACGCTCGGCGGCGTCCTGTTCGGTCACGGTGGGCGGGATCACCCCGTCGATCAGCGCCAGGTGGCTGACCCGCTCGGGCAAGGCGCCGGCCAGCTGCACCGAGATGATCGCCCCCAGCGAATGGCCGAGCAGGCCGAAGCGCTGCCAGCCCAATTGCTCGGCGACGCGCAGCACGTCATGTGCGTAATCGGCCAGGGCGTAACCGGCCCCGACCGGACGGTGCTGCGAATAGCCATGCCCGGCCAGGTCGAGGGCGACGATGCGCAGCCCTTTCAGCTGGGGCGCCAGGCGAGCGAAGCTGTTGGCGTTGTCCAGCCAGCCGTGCAAGGCGATCACCGGCAGGCCGTCGGCGGGACCGAACAGGTGGGCGGCCAGTTCGATATGGCCCAGGGTCAGGCGTACTTCTTCAACCTGGGCGCTCATGCCCGGCCCCAGCGGTCGAACAGGCCTTTGATCAGGCTGGCGGTGTCGAGGGGGCGCTCCAGCGGGAACATGTGCCCGCCCGGCAGGCTGTGATATTCGCCCCGGGCCATGCCCCGCACGCCCAGCGCGTGGTGCCGGCGGATCACCCGGCTCTGGGCGCCACGCACCACGGCCAGCGGCACCTGCAACTGGCGCGGCGGCAGCGGGCTGGCATGGGGGATGCTGCGGTAGATGCTGATCTCGGTGGCCGGGTCGAAACGCAGGCGCAGTCCGTCTTGCGCGCTTTCCAGGCCGTGCTCCAGGTACGCCTCCAGGCATTCCGGGTCGAAGTGGCGGAACAGGCTCTTGCCGGCGAAGTAACTGCGTGCGCTGTCGCGGTCGGCGAACGCCTCACGCCGGCCCAGGGTGCGCCCGGCCGGGGTGATGCGGTCGATGAAGCCCAGGCGCTTGGCCGCCTGGATCAGCCATTCATCCACCCGGGTCAGCACCGGCGAGTCGAGCATCACCACGCCGCGGTAGAGCTCCGGGCGGCGCAGCGCCGCGTGCAGGTGCAGCACGCCGCCCAGCGAATGGCCGACTCCCCACACCGGGGCGTCCTGCTGTTCGAGGTGATGCAGCAGTTCGTCCACCAGGCTTTGCCAGTTGTCGTTCACCGGGAAGCGCGGGTCGTGGGCATGCTGGGCCAGGTGACGCACCTGGTAATCCGGCGCCAGGGCGGCGAACAGCTTGCCGTAGGTGGCCGAGGGGAAGCCATTGGCGTGGGCGAAGAAGATCTGCTGCGACATGGCCGCCTGCTCTGCACGGGGAAGGATGGCCCATTGTCGGCAAGGCGATTGATGGCGGCAACGTCCGGATAGGTCATCGCCAAGGGCGATCAGGTCATTCAGAAGGTGTCGAAACTGTCCAAAGAGCGGCGCAGGCAGGCCTGCAGGTAGGCCAGTTGGCATTCCAGTGCCTGGCGGGCCAGGCGCCGGTCCGGTTTTTCCAACCCGCTTCTGCGCAGGTACAGGCAGCTGGACTGTATCAGCGCGGCCAGCTGGAGGCTCAGCGCCTCCACTTCCTGGAGCTTCTGCACGCTGTCGGTGCGTTCCTTGTGCACCAAGTCCGGGTTTGTCCGCAGCGAGCTCAACAAGTGGTTGAACTTGGCCTGCGCCGACTCGCGCAGGAGGCTGTATTCGGCAAAGTCCAGGACAGCGTCACTCTGCAGTTTCTTGAGTGTCGGCTCCATGTCAGCCGACCCCATCAACGCCAACCAGTGGCTATTCATGAATCACTCCCTCGATCCGCCAATGTTCACTTCCTGGCGCTGACGCTAACAAGTGGCCAAGCGAGGGGACAACTGGCAAAAATGCCAGTTGCCTGGGTCACGCCGAATGATGGAGGCCGCGCAGTGTCATCAGCCCGGCCAGCGGCCAGTCGCCCTCCAGCATGGCCAGGCTGGCGGTGCTCAAGGGCGCCGGTTGCTGAGCATGGCCATGCTCCAGCATGCCCACCAGCGAACCCACCAGTGGCTGGTGGCTGACCAGCAGCACATGCTCCAGCCCCAGGCGCTCGAGCTCGCCGATCACCTGCTGCACATTGCTCTCGGGGGTGAGCCAGGGCACGGTGCGCACCGACTCGGCGAAGCCCAGGGCATCGTGCACCAGTGCTGCGGTTTGCTGGGCGCGCACGTAAGGGCTGGCGATGATCGCCTGCAGCGGCTGGCCCAGCAGGTGCGCGGCGCTGCGCAGCACCTGCTCGCGGCCGTGGGCGGTGAGGCGCCGCTCGGCGTCAGTGTTGGCGCGCGGCTCCGCCTCGCCGTGGCGCAGCACCCACAGTTTCACAGCTTGGGCTCCTCGTCACGCACCGGGTGCGGCGCCGGGGCCACGGCATGCGCCGCCTCGCCTTCCGCAGTGCGGGGCGCCGGCCAGTCGGCGAACGGCCAGGGTTTCTGGTCGCTGTGGAAGCTGCCGAAGCGACCGATCTGTGCCAGGTACTGGCTGAGGCTGTCGCCAAAGTTCATCAGGCTGGCGCTGGGCGCGCCGTAGATCAGCCGGTAGATCAGCTGCACCAGGACCAGGCCGCCCAGCAACAGCTCGGCGAGCTGCCAGACCACCAGGAACACCAGCATCCACAGCACCCGCAGGATGATCGACTCGCGCTCGGCGCTTTGCGGGGTATCGTTCATGTGTCGCTCCTTCGTTCAGTTGAAACCGCTGGTGGAAATGAAATCGATGTCGGTCTTGGGCTCGGCGCGCATCAGGTGCTCGATCACCTGGTTGAGCGTACGGCCTTCGAAGAGGATCGCATGCAGGCCAGCCACCAGGGGCATGTACACCTGCACCTCCTGGGCCTTGGCCTTGAGCACCTTGATGGTGTTGACCCCTTCGGCCACCTCGCCCAGGCGGCTGACTGCCTGCTCCAGGGTCAGGCCCTGGCCCAGGGCGTGGCCGACCTGGTAGTTGCGGCTCTTGGGCGAGGAGCAGGTGACGATCAGGTCACCGACCCCGGCCAGGCCAAGGAAGGTCATGGGGTTGGCACCCTGGCTCACGGCGAAACGGGTCATCTCGGCCAGGGCACGGGTGATCAGCATGCTCTTGGTGTTCTCGCCCATGCCCAGTGCCACCGCCATGCCGGCGATGATCGCGTAGACGTTCTTCAGGGCGCCGCCCAGCTCGACGCCGAAGCGGTCGCTGCTGGCATAGACGCGGAAGGTGCGCCCGTGCAGCACGGCCTGCACCTGTTGGCACAGCGCTTCATCTTCGCTGGCGACCACAGTGGCGGTCAGCGCGTGCTCGGCGATCTCGCGGGCCAGGTTCGGCCCCGACAGCACGCCGATGCGCGCCTGGGGGGCGATCTCTTCGAGGATCTGGCTCATCAGCTTGAAGCTCTGCGCCTCGATGCCCTTGGTCAGGCTGACCAGGCCTTTGCCACGCAGCAGCTCAGCGTGGGGCGCCAACACACTGCGCAGGGCGCTCGACGGCAGCGCGACGAAAATCAGGTCGCTGGCCTGCAGGGTGGCGAGCAGGTCGTTGTCCGGCTCGACGCCGTCATGCAGACGAATGCCCTTGAGGTAACGCGGATTCTCGCGGTTGACGCGCATCGCCTCGGCCTGCGCCGGGTCGCGCATCCATTGGCGCACCGGGTGGCCGTTTTCCGCCAGCAGGTTTGCCACGGCGGTGCCGAAGCTGCCACCGCCAAGAACTGCAACAGGTTGCTGTTCAGTCATATCCAATCCGTTAACCCATAAAAAAGTGGCGACTGGCGCATTATAAAGGCAAGCCGCAAGCGTCAAGCTACAAGCGACAAGAAAACCGCGATGTTCGCCTGCTTTTGCTTGCAGCTTGAGGCTTGCAGCTTGCAGCTTGAGAAAGGTCAGTTAACATGCCTGATTCATTTCCGAACAAGGCCGTACCGTGTTCCCTGGCACGCCCCCTTACCCGCGCCTGCTGATACTGACCGCCCTGCTCGGCGGCCCGGCCATGGCCGATGATCTGTTCACCGACACCCAGGACCTGCCCCAGGTTCTGACCGCCACACGCCTGAAACAATCCCCGGCCGCGGTGCCGGGCAGCATGACCGTGCTCGACAGCGAGCTGATCCACGCCAGCGGCGCCCGGGACATCCCCGAGCTGCTGCGCCTGGTGCCGGGCATGATGATCGGCTATGGCGCCGGTAACCAGCCAACGGTCAATTACCACGGCAGCAACGTCAACGATGCCCGGCGCATGCAGGTGCTGATCGACGGCCGCTCGGTGTACCGCGCGGGCCTGGCCACGGTGGACTGGAGCGACATCCCGGTGGCCATCGAGGATATCGAGCGAATCGAGGTGTTCCGCGGCCCCAACACCGTCAGCTATGGCGCCAACGCGCTGATGGCGGTGGTCAACATCCTCACCCGCAACCCCGCCGACAGCCACGGCACGCGGGTGAAGCTGACCCGTGGCCAGGATGGCATCAACGACTATTACGCCAGCCAAGGCATCGGCTGGGACGGCGGCGACCTGCGCCTGTCGCTGTCGGGCCAGCAGGACGACGGCTTCGACAAGGACCAGTTCGGCCGCGACTACCGCGACAGCCGTCGGCTCAACCGTATCAATATCAATGCCAGCCACAGCCTGGCGCCGGACCAGACCCTGGAATGGCAACTGGCGGCCAAGGAGGGCAGCAATCAGCGGCCCTATACCTACCAGCCCGTATTCGGCAGATACGCCGCGGGCAACGATGCCGACGTCAACGCCAAGGACTATGCCGGTTCGGTGCGCTGGAACATCGACTTCAACCCCGACCACAGCCTGTATGTGCAGGGTTCAGCGCAGCACTTCGATCGCCAGCAGGTCTGGCGCGCCTGCGATGCCTCGATTGCCTTCAGCCCGGAGCTGACCCGGCTGTGGCAGCTCAACCCGAACTTTGCCGAAGGTGTTGCGCGCAATCTGTTTACCGGCAACCTGCCGACCACCAGCGACCCGCTGCTCACCTCGCTCACGCAGCAAGTGCGGAATCAATGGAATGCCGGCGGGCGCAACACGGTGTGCGGCGATGTCGACCAGAGCACCCGTGAAACGCGCTACGACCTGGAAATCCAGGACACCTTGAGCCTGAACGAGAGCCTGCGCCTGGTCACGGGCATGAACTACCGCTACGACCGCGCAGACTCGCAGACCTACTTCAACGGCAGCCTCGACGACCAGACCTGGCGCCTGTTCGGCCAGCTGGAGTGGCGCGCCGACGAGCACTGGGTCTTCCAGGGCGGGGCGATGTACGAGAACGCCCAGCTGTCCGGCAACTCGTTGACCCCGCGCGTGGCGGTGAACTACCTGATCACCCCGCGCCACGGCTTGCGGGCGGTGTACTCCGAAGCGGTGCGCTCGCCGGACATGTTCGAGAACAACGTCAACTGGAGCTACACGGTCAAGGGCCTGTCCCCCAACCTGTACGGTCTGCAGAACGGCCAGTACTTCGTCAAGACGCGCGGCCCGGGCAACCTCGACCAGGAGCGCATGCGCTCGCGCGAGCTGGGCTACAACGGCTACTTCAGCGACATCGACCTGAGCATGGACGTGAAGCTGTTCTACGACGAGATCACCGGGATGATCAGCGAGCCTCTGAAGAACAACCAGTACATCGCCAGCAACGCCAACAAGGCGCACTTCACCGGCAGCGAGGCGCAGTTCGACTGGCGTGCCACCCAGCGCGACCGATTGCGCATCACCTACGCCTATGTCGACGCCTGGGCCAGCAACCCCGCCGACCGGCGCCTTAGCGCCCGCAACAGCGGCTCGGCCGGCTGGCTGCGCGAGTGGGGCCTGGGCTGGTCCAGCGCCCTCTTCTATTACGGTGATGATGCGCTCAACCAGTACCGCTACGAGCGCGTCGACCTGCGCGTGGCCAAACGCTTCAAGGTGCAGGGCAGCGACCTGGAGCTGGCGGCCCTGTGGCAACAGCGCCTGGATGACGAACCGACCACTGCCATCCAGAACCGCTACGACAGCCGCCACCGTCTGATCATGAGCGCGGAGCTGGCGTTCTGATGGTCGTGCTGCTGCGCTTGCTGCTGCTGTGCATCTTGCCACTGGGTTCGCTGTCGGCCAGCGAAATCCTGTTGGTGGGTGCCGACGACCAGCCAGGCATCCGCAGCTTCGTCGCCGCCCTGGCGCAGCGCCGCCCGCACGACCATGTGCATTTCCAGACCGTGAACGAACTGCCACGCCCGCAGCAGCTGAAAAGCGATACGCGCCTGGTGCTGCTGGACGGCCCTGCGCTGGAGTGGCGCCTGGGCGAAACCGCCGGGCCGCCGGCACTGGCCCTGAGGGTCAGCCGGGTGCAGGCCGAGCAACGCCTGGGAAAGTCGCGGCCGGCGTTTCTCAGCCTGTTGTGGAGTGACCCGCCGCTGGCCCGGCAATTGCGCCTGGCCCGCTACCTGTTGCCGCAGGCGCGGCGCATCGGCGTGCTGTACGGCGAGCACAGCCGCTTTTTGCTCGATGAACTGCGCCAGGCCGCCCAACCCTTGGGGCTGGAGATCGTCGCAGAGGGCTGGCCCGATTTGCGCGACAGCCGCCCGCTGCAGAACCTGTTGGCCAACAGCGATGTGCTGCTGGGGCTCGACGACCCCGAACTGTACAACTCCAAATCGGCCAAGAACGTGCTGCTCAGCAGCTACGGCCGGCAGATGGCGCTGATCGGGCCGAACGTCGGCTTCGTCCGTGCCGGTGCCCTGGCCAGCACCTACAGCGACCAGGACGATTGGCTGGCAGTGCTCGACCAACTGCTCGAGCAACCGCCGGCACGCTGGCCACGCAGCCTTTACCCCAAGCATTTCGCCGTCAGTGGCAACCAGCAGGTGGCGCGCGCCCTGGGCCTGGAAGCCATCGACCAGGACGCCGCCGCACTGGCGCTGGCCGCAGGAGAACCCACCCCATGAGCAAACGCCTGAGCTGGGACATCCACACCCGCACGCAGATCATCAGCCTCGGCCCTGCCCTGCTGCTGACCTTGCTGCTGATCAGTTTCTTCACCTTCGTACGTATCCAGGACTTGCGCCAGGAGCTCAACCACACCGGCCAGCTGATCGCCAACCAGCTGGCGCCAGCCTCCGAGTACGGCGTGATCTCCGGCAACAATGAAGTGCTCGAAGGCCTGATGCGCGCGACCCTGAGCATCCCTCACGTACGCTTCCTCGAGGTGCAGGACAGCCGCAACCACATCCTGGTGTACGTCGAACAACCGGACGAAAGCCTCAGCCGGGCGCAACGGGTGGAAGTGTTCCAGGCGCCGATCCGCCTGCAGCAGATCCGCCTGGACAACGACTTCCTGCAGGGCAGGCCGCAGTTGCCGAGCATCGGCGACGACTACCTGGGGCGGGTGATCGTGGGCATGTCCGACGACGCCTTCAGCCAGCGTCAGCAGGAAATCGTGATCAAGGCCGGCATCCTCGCCCTGTTCGCGCTGCTGTTCACCTTCCTGCTGGCCCGGCGCCTGGCCATGAGCCTGTCCAAGCCGATCAGCGACATGGGCCATGCGGTCAAGGCCATCCAGCAAGGTGATTTCGATGCCCCGTTGCCGGTGGTCGACGACAGCGAACTGGGCCACCTGGCGCGGCACATCAACAACCTGGCCAGTGCCCTGGACCAGGCCGCCCATGAACAACAGCAGGCCATGGGCCAGCTGATCCAGGCCCGCGAAGAGGCCGAGCAGGCCAACCGTGCCAAGTCGGACTTCCTGGCAATGATGAGCCATGAACTGCGCACCCCCATGAACGGTGTGCTGGGCATGCTGCAGCTGCTGGAGACCACCCGCTTGACCAGCGAGCAGGCCGAATACGCCGCAGTGGCCAGCGAGTCCACCGGGCACCTGCTCAAGGTGATCAACGACATCCTCGATTTTTCGCGGATCGAACGCACCACGCTGCAACTGGAGCACATCGACTTCAACCTGGGCGAGCTGGTCGTCAGCAGTGTCCAGTCGTTCCAGCACAGCGCCCAGCAGCGCGGCCTGGCGCTGCACCTGCAGTTGCCGCCTGGCATGGAGCTGTTGCAGGTGGTCGGCGACCCGACCCGGATCAGGCAGATCCTGCTCAACCTGATCGGCAATGCGCTGAAGTTCACCGAACGCGGCGAAGTGGCGGTAGAGGCGAGCTGGCAGGTGCTCGACCAGCAGATGATCTGGCTGACCTGCAGCGTGCGCGACACCGGCATCGGTATCGACAGCAACCGCCTGGAAATGATGTTCGTCGCCTTCCAGCAGGCCGACAGCTCGATTTCCCGGCGCTACGGCGGTACCGGGCTGGGCTTGTCGATCGCCCGCACCCTGGCCGAACGCATGGGCGGCCAGCTGCGTGGCGAAAGCCGCGAGGGGTTGGGCTCGACCTTCACCCTGGAGATGCCGCTGGCCCTGGCCAACGCCGCTGCGGCCCTGCCTGTGGGCGCAACTGCAGCCGGTGCGCCGGGCGGCAATGGCGAGCGGATCCTGCTGGTGGAGGACAATCCGGTCAATCAAAGCGTCATCGAAGCCATGCTGCGCAGCCTCGGCTTCGAGGTCAGCCTGGCGATGGATGGTGCCCAAGCGGTCGACCTGGTGCAGCAGCAACGCTTCGCCGCCGTGCTGATGGACTGCCGCCTGCCGCAGGTGGACGGTTTCGAGGCCACCCGACGCATCCGCCAGCTGGCGCAGGGCGACGGGCTGCCGATCATCGCCCTGACCGCCAGTGTGCTGGAGGGGGACCGCGAGCGCTGCCTGGCCGCCGGCATGAACGATTACCTGAGCAAGCCATTCAAACGCACCGATCTGCAGCGCATCCTGCACCGCTGGTTACCCGCTCGGACAGCTGCGACTGGCGATAAATGCTAAAGTGCGGCAGTCTTAAAGACTGGACAGGACCTTCGCAGGCCCGGAAAATAACATTTCAGTGCACACCTGTACTTCTTTTGCCAGGTGCGCTGTGACTTTCACCACAACGCAATAGTCTACCTGTAGGCTGCCGCCTCGAATGCAAAGCGCTTCGGGCCGGCCGGGAAGATTCGTCCCCTGCCACAGGGGGTTATTGAGGAGCTCGCATGACCAAACAAAACGCCTTTACCCGGGAAGACCTGCTGCGCTGCAGTCGCGGTGAGCTGTTCGGCCCCGGTAATGCGCAACTGCCCGCCCCGAACATGCTGATGGTCGATCGCATCGTCCATATCAGCGAGGAAGGCGGCAAGTTCGGCAAAGGTGAATTGGTCGCCGAGCTGGATATCAATCCGGACCTGTGGTTCTTCGCCTGCCACTTCGAAGGCGACCCGGTGATGCCAGGCTGCCTGGGCCTCGATGCCATGTGGCAGCTGGTCGGCTTCTTCCTCGGCTGGCAGGGTCTGCCGGGCCGCGGCCGTGCGCTGGGTTCGGGCGAAGTGAAATTCTTCGGCCAAGTACTACCCTCCGCCAAGAAAGTCACCTACAACATTCACATCAAGCGCGTCCTGAAGGGCAAGCTGAACATGGCCATCGCCGATGGCTCGGTCAGCGTCGACGGTCGCGAGATCTACACCGCCGAAGGCCTGCGGGTCGGCGTGTTCACCTCCACTGACAATTTCTAAGGGTTATTCGCATGCGCCGCGTCGTTATCACTGGTCTGGGCATCGTTTCGTGCCTGGGCAATGACAAAGCTACCGTCACCGAAAACCTGCGCAACAGCCGTCCGGGCATTCGTTACAACCCGGAATACAAGGAAATGGGGCTGCGTAGCCAGGTTTCCGGCTCCATCGACCTGAACCTCGAAGAGCTGATCGACCGCAAGGTTTATCGCTTCGTTGGCCACGCCGCTGCCTACGCGTACCTGGCGATGCAGGATGCGATCAAGGACGCGGGCCTGACCGAAGAGCAAGTGTCGAACCCGCGCACCGGCCTGGTTGCCGG
Organism: Pseudomonas sp. EMN2; assembly: GCF_009650555.1. Taxonomy (NCBI): domain Bacteria; kingdom Pseudomonadati; phylum Pseudomonadota; class Gammaproteobacteria; order Pseudomonadales; family Pseudomonadaceae; genus Pseudomonas; species Pseudomonas sp. EMN2. The sequence continues at coordinate 89,404 of NZ_VZZR01000030.1, read as the reverse complement.
CTCCGGCGGCGCTTCCACGCTGAACCAGATGGAAGCCCTGGACACCCTGCGCGAGAAAGGCGTCAAGCGCGTTGGCCCATACCGTGTCACCCGCACCATGGGCAGCACCGTGTCGGCGTGCCTGGCCACCCCGTTCAAGATCAAGGGCATCAACTACTCGATCTCGTCGGCCTGCGCCACTTCGGCACACTGCATCGGCACCGCGCTGGAGCAGATCCAGTGGGGCAAGCAGGACATCGTCTTCGCCGGTGGCGGTGAAGAAGAGCACTGGAGCCAGTCGTTCCTGTTCGATGCCATGGGCGCCCTGTCGACCAAGCGCAACGAAACCCCAGAGCTGGCCTCGCGCGCCTACGACGCCGACCGTGATGGCTTCGTCATCGCAGGCGGTGGCGGCATGGTGGTGGTCGAGGAGCTGGAACACGCCCTGGCCCGTGGCGCCAAGATCTACGCCGAAATCGTCGGCTACGGCGCAACCTCCGACGGCTACGACATGGTCGCCCCGAGCGGCGAAGGCGCGATCCGCTGCATGCAGCAGGCGCTGTCCACCGTCGACACCCCGATCGACTACCTGAACACCCACGGCACCTCCACCCCGGTCGGCGACGTCGCCGAGATGAAGGGCGTGCGTGAAGTGTTCAAGGACAAGGCACCGAAGATCAGCTCGACCAAGAGCCTGTCGGGCCACTCGCTGGGCGCCGCAGGCGTGCACGAGGCGATCTACTGCCTGCTGATGATGGAGAACAACTTCATCGCCGGCTCCGCCAACATCGACGAGCTGGATCCGGAAGTCGCCGACCTGCCGGTCGTGCGCAAGACCGAAGAGAACGCCAAGCTCAACACCGTGATGAGCAACAGCTTCGGCTTCGGCGGCACCAACGCCACCCTGGTGCTCAAGCGCTGGGAAGGCAAGTGATCGCTTGATCTGCTGAACCAGAACGCCCGGGCCTTAGGTCCGGGCGTTTTTGTTTGTGGGCTTGCCCCGCGATGGCCGTCAGACCGAGAAACGCTGCACCAGGGTATTCAAGTCCACCGCCAGCCGCGACAGCGACTGGCTCGCCGCCGAGGTTTGCTCGGCGCCGGCCGAGGACTGATGCGCCAGGTCGCGAATGGTGGTCAGGTTACGGTCCACCTCCCGCGCCACCTGGGCCTGCTGCTCCGATGCACTGGCGATCACCAGGTTGCGCTCGTTGATCTGGCCGATGGCCCCGGCAATCGCTTCCAGCGCCGCACCGGCGGCATGGGCGCCATCGAGGGTCGAGCGGGCCCGCGCATCACTTTGCTGCATGCCCTGCACGGCACGTTCGGCACCGCCCTGGATAGCCACGATCATCTGTTCGATCTCGCGGGTCGAGGCCTGGGTGCGATGGGCCAACGCCCGCACTTCGTCGGCCACCACGGCAAACCCACGCCCGGCCTCGCCGGCCCGGGCCGCCTCGATGGCGGCGTTGAGCGCCAGCAGGTTGGTCTGCTCGGCGATCGAGCCGATCACCTCCAGCACCTTGCTGATATCGTGCACCTGCTGGGCCAATTGGCCGACTTCTTCGGCATTGCCGGCCACGCCGCTGGCCAGTGCCTCGATGGCGATGACCGTGGCCTGCACCTGTTCGCGGCCCTGGCGGGCGATGCGGTCGGATTCGGCAGACGCCTCCGAGGTGGCCACCGCATTGCTCGCCACCTCCTCCACCGCTGCAGTCATCTGGTTGACCGCAGTGGCCGCCTGCTCGATCTCCAGGCTCTGTTGCTGCAGGCCGCGGGTGGCGTCCTCGGTCACCGCGCTGAGCTCTTCGGAGGCCGACGCCAACTGGCTGGCCGAGTCGGAAATCCGCCCGATGGTCTCGCGCAGGCTTTGCTGCATGCTTTTGAGCGCCGCCAGCAAGCGGGCCGGCTCGTCATCGCCATGCACGGCGATCTGCGGCGTCAGATCGCCGGTGGCGACCGTCTCGGCCACTTTCAGCGACTGACCGAGCGGGCGCACGATGCTGCGGGTCAGGGCCATGGCCAGCACCACGGTCAAGGTCAGGGCCACCAGCAGCAGCCCCATGACCCAGATCCGCGCCGCACTGTAGACGGACTCGGCGGTGGTTGTTGCCAGCCCGGCATGGTGAGTGTTCAGCGCAATCAATTCGTTGAGGCTGGCCGTCATCTGATCGGCGATCTGGTTGATCTCGCCATTGACCAGCGCCGCAGCCGCTTCGATGCGGCCATCGCTGGCCAACTGCACCACCTGTCCCTGCAAGGTCATGTACTGGCGTTCAAGGCCCAGATAGCGGTCGAACAGGGTGCGCTCCTCCGGCAGCACGATCAGTGCGTCATAGCGCTGCTGGGCCTTGCTCAGGCCGGCCTTGATCTCTTCGATACGAGCACGGTTCTGCTGCTGCGCCGCGCTGTCGGTGTTGACCAGCAGGCGCAGGGTGAGCGCGCGAATGCGCAGCATGTCCTGGGTCATGCTGCCCACCGAGATGATGCTGGGCAGCCAGTTGTCGTCCACCTGCTCGGCCTGCTGGCGCATATTGGTCATCTGTTGCAGGGCGAAACTACCCAGCGCCACCACCAGCAAGGCCATGATGCCGAAGCCGATCCCGGCGCGCGGGGCGATATTCAAGCGTCTTAGGCTCATTTCAGGATCCCTCCCAAAGGTATTGTTCCGTCGCTTAAAGAAGGTATCGGGCGGCTCGGAATTTGCGTAAGACAAAAACGCGATATCAAAACGCTACTTGTCCTGCTTTGCCTCCTTGGGTAGCACGGCAAGGAAATTGTCGCGTGCCACCTGGTTCGCGACCGCCTCCGGCAGGGCATCGAGAAACGGCTTGAAGCCATGCAACTGCTCGCCAAGGCTGTCGAAGCGCCCCACCAGGTCGGAGCCGAGCATGAACCGCTCGGGGAAGCGCTCTACCAGCTGCAGCCAGGCTTGCCGCGGCACGCCTTCGGTATCCAGCAAGTAAGGCTCGAGCACGCTCCAGGACAGGTCGACGTAAAGATTGGGGTAATCCTCGAGCAGCCGGGTCAGTACCGGCAGCAGAAAGTCCATCTGCGTCTGGTGCCGGTGGATTTCCAGGCTGCTGCCCGCATGGGCCCAGATGAACCGGGTATGCGGGTGGTTACGCAGAGGCTCCTCGATTTCGGCCAGGTACAGCGGGTTGCGCTCGCGCTTGGACGTGATGTTGGAATGCAGCAGTACCGGCAGGTCGCGCTCGGCAGCCAGGTGGTAGATGCGGGTCATGGCCTCGTTGTTGGCCCGAGGCGTATCGCCGCTGGTCAATGCTGTGAGGTCATCGTGGCGGGTGAACACTTCGCCTATGCCCTGCCACAACCCGGGGTACAGATCGAGCATGCGCTCGATGTGGCTGACGGCATTCTTGTCCACCGGGTTAAACCCCGTAAGGAACGGGTGGAAACGCCGCCGTTGCTGCGGCGCCAGCTTTTCCAGGGCCGCGGCCACGTAAAGGTCGGTGGCGCTGTACCAGTAGGCGTCGGCATCATCGCCCGCATAGTAGCGCGGGCGCTTGGGCTCATCTTCGTGCCATTTCTTGGCCACCGGGATACCGGAAATCATCGACTGCTCGACACCGGCCGCATCCATGGCCTTGAGCAGTGCCGACATGCCCTCGGTTTCCTGGAAGAAGTCCACGTAGTGCAGGTGGGCATCGCTGTAACGATAGTCGCGGGCCTGGGCCGACGGATACAGGCATCCGCAGAGCAGCAGGCCGGCGAGGATACGCACAATCATCGCCGCCTCCTTTGCAGGGTATGGAAAGGATAGACCGACTGGCCGCCTTGGCGGTTCAGCGCCAGCACGCGAACCGCTATGCTTGGGGCAGTTCCCCCGCCCACTCCGGAGTATCCCCATGAGCAGCCCCTTGGTCATCCGCCCCCGCGCCGAATCGGTCGAGGGCCAGCCGATCCTGCGCCCGCTGCCCTCGGCCCAGTGCCGCAGTGTCGGGCCATTCGTGTTCTTCGACCATATGCTCGAGACCGACTACGCCCCGGGCAGCGGCATGGATATCCGCCAGCACCCGCATATCGGCCTGTCGACCCTTACCTACCTGTTCGAAGGCGAAATTCAGCATAAGGACAGCCTTGGCTCGGACCAACGCGTGCTGCCGGGGGATGTAAGCTGGATGACGGCGCGAGGCGGCGTCGCCCATGTCGAGCGCACACCGGCCGATCTGCTGGCCAAGGGTTCACGACTGCACGGGCTGCAGGTGTGGCTGGCGTCGCCCCGCGAGCATGAGCAGGGCAAGCCGAGCTACAGCCATCATCCGGCGGCGAGCCTGCCAGTCAGTGACAGCCTTGGGGTGCAGATCCGCATGATCGCCGGCAACGGTTTTTGCCTGGAGTCGCCAGTGCCGGTGCTCTCCCCTACCCTGTACGCCCACGTGCACATGCAATCGGCCACGACGCTGACCGTCCCTGCCGAGCATGAGCAACGCGCCCTGTATGTGCTGGACGGTGAGCTGTCGCTCGATGACGAGCGCGTGGAGGCCTGCAGCCTGGTCGTGCTGCCGGAGGGGGAAGAGGTGATGCTGTATGCCGAGGAAGAATGCCAGCTGGTGCTGATTGGCGGGGAGGCGCTGGATGGGCCGCGGCGGATGAACTGGAATTTTGTGGCCAGTGACCCGGAGTTGATCGAGCGGGCGCGGGCGCGTTGGGCGGCGGGCGATTGGCCGGTGGTGCCTGGGGAAACCGGGCGGATCGAATTGCCGCGTTGATGTCAGGCCCGGATCGCGGGGCAAGCCCGCTCCCACGTGTGAAGTGCAGCCATTGTGGGAGCGGGCTTGCCCCGCGATGGATCAGCGCTGGAACACTTCCTTGAGCAGGTTATGCATCGCGCGGAATGCCCGCTCCGACGTGCGTCGGTCGTACTGCATCTTGCCCGGCACATTGGCATTCGGGTCGGTGAACGAGTGCACCGCACCGCCGTAGCTGAGCAACTGCCAGTCGACCTTGGCGGCGTTCATCTCCTCCTCGAAGGCCGGTAGCTGCTCTTTGGGCACCAGCGGGTCGGAGGCGCCATGAAGGACCAGCACCGAGCCTTTGATGCGCTTGGCATCTTCAATGTTCGGCGTATCCAGCGTGCCGTGGAATGACACGGCCGCCTTCAGATCTGCACCGGTGCGTGCCAGTTCCAAGGCGCAGCAACCGCCGAAGCAGAAGCCGAAGGTAGCCACCTTGCCCGGCTCCAGCAGGGCCTTGGATTGTCCCAGCAGCTGCGCCAGGGCTTCCTGCATGCGTTTGCGCAGCTCGGCGCGATCGTTCTTCAGCGGCATCATCGCCGTCCCGGCCTCATCGGCATTGGACGGCCGCACCGATTGCCCGTAAAGGTCGGCGATCAACACCACATAGCCCTGCTCCGCCACTTCCTTGGCGATGCGCTCGGCACCTTCGCCAATGCCCATCCAGTTCGGCGCCATCACCAGGCCCGGCTGCGGCAGTGCGCCGGGGGCATAGACCAGGCGGCTCTCATAGGTTTTGCCCGACAGGTGATAAACCAGCGACTCGACGATGACCTTGCTCATTCAGCTCTCCTTGGGCTTTCACGGGTCAGCACATGATAGATGCATTTAACGTGGGCGCACCGCCGCTCCCACGGGACACGCATGAATAAAAAAGCCCGCCGAAGCGGGCTTTTCTGTACATCAACTCAAGCAGACAGCTCGACCAACAGCTTGTTGAGGCGGCGCACATAAGCCGCCGGATCCTTCAGGCTGTCACCGGCCGCCAGTGCCGCCTGGTCGAACAGGATGTGCGACAGCTCGGCGAAGCGGTCTTCGCTCTGCTCGCCATCGAGCTTCTCGATCAGCGGGTGGCTTGGGTTGAACTCGAAGATCGGCTTGGAATCCGGCACCTTCTGCCCGCTGGCTTCGAGGATCTGGCGCATCTGCAGGCCCAGGTCCTGCTCGCCGATGGCGAGGATCGCCGGCGAGTCGGTCAGGCGGTGCGAAACGCGTACTTCGGCAACGCTGTCACCCAGCGCGCCCTTGAGGCGCTCGACCAGGCCTTCCTTGTCCTTGGCCACTTCTTCCTGGGCCTTCTTGTCCTCTTCGGAGTCCAGCTTGCCCAGGTCCAGGTCGCCACGGGCGACATCGACGAAGGCCTTGCCATCGAACTCGCTGAGGTAGCTCATCAGCCACTCGTCGATACGGTCGGTGAGCAGCAGCACTTCGATGCCTTTCTTGCGGAAGACTTCCAGGTGCGGGCTGTTCTTGACCTGGGCATGGGACTCGCCGGTGAGGAAGTAGATCTTGTCCTGGCCTTCCTTGGCGCGAGCCAGGTAGTCGGCCAGGGCGACGCTCTGCTCGCCACTGTCATCGTGGGTCGAGGCAAAGCGCAGCAGGCTGGCGATCTTCTCCTTGTTGGCGAAGTCTTCGGCCGGGCCTTCCTTCAGCACCTGGCCGAAGTTCTTCCAGAAGCCCTTGTACTGCTCGGGTTCGTTCTTGGCCAGCTTCTCCAGCATGTCCAGCACGCGCTTGGTCAGCGCGGTTTTCATCGAATCGATGATCGGATCCTTCTGCAGGATCTCGCGGGAGACGTTCAGCGACAGGTCGTTGGAATCGACCACGCCTTTGATGAAACGCAGGTACAACGGCAGGAACGACTCGGCCTGGTCCATGATGAACACGCGCTGCACGTAGAGCTTCAGGCCGCGTGGCGCTTCGCGCTGGTACAGGTCGAACGGTGCGCGGGCCGGCACGTACAGCAGCGAGCTGTACTCGAGCTTGCCTTCGACCTTGTTGTGGCTCCAGGCCAGCGGGTTCTCGAAGTCATGGCCGATGTGCTTGTAGAACTCCTGGTATTCCTCGTCTTTCACCTCGGTGCGCGAACGGGTCCACAGGGCGCTGGCGCGGTTGACGGTTTCCCATTCCTGCGCCGGTTGCTCTTCACCCTCGGCGGCTTCGGCCTGCTCCTTGGGCAGTTCGATCGGCAGGGCGATATGGTCGGAGTACTTCTTGACGATGTTGCGCAGGCGCCAGCCATCGGCGAACTCGTCTTCACCGCTTTTCAGGTGCAGGACGATGCGGGTGCCGCGCTGCGGCTTGTCGACAGTGGCAACTTCGAACTCGCCCTCGCCCTTGGACGACCAGTGCACGCCTTCGGCGGCCGGCAGGCCGGCGCGGCGGCTGAACACGTCGACTTTGTCGGCGACGATGAATGCCGAGTAGAAGCCCACGCCGAACTGGCCGATCAGGTGCGAGTCTTTCTTCTGGTCACCGGTGAGGTTCTTCATGAAGTCGGCGGTGCCGGACTTGGCAATGGTGCCCAGGTGCGCGATGACGTCTTCGCGGCTCATGCCGATACCGTTGTCCTCGAGGGTCACGGTGTTGGCGGCCTTGTCGAAGCTCACGCGGATCTTCAGGTCGGCGTCGCCCTCGAGCAGCTCTGGCTTGGCCAGGGCTTCGAAACGCAGCTTGTCGGCGGCGTCGGAGGCGTTGGAAATCAGCTCGCGCAGGAAGATTTCCTTGTTCGAATACAGGGAATGGATCATGAGGTGCAGCAGTTGCTTGACCTCGGTCTGGAAGCCCAGGGTTTCTTTTTGAGTCTCCACACTCATCGTCTTCAAACTCCAATCTGTTGGTAGGTGACGCCTGGCGACCCCGTGGGCCTGCATTTCTTGGCGGATGTTCAGCAGATGGGGGCTTGCCCGACCATTTCAAGGGGCTATTCGAGCGGTTTCTCGGGTTCGATCTTGAAGTGCGCACGGGCGGTGGCGATGGGCGTGTCGCGATCGGCCTGCCAGGCGGTGATGGCGACGTTGGTCACGCGCCGGCCCTGGCGCCACAGCTGGCACTGGGCGAAGGTGTCGCGGTAGTGGCCGGCACGCAGGTAGTCGATGGAAAAATCGATGATTTTCGGGATGCTCGCGCTTTCGCTGTAGATCAGCAGGTACAGCGCCGCGGACAGCTCCATGAAGCCGGCGATGACGCCACCATGGATGGCCGGCAGCAACGGGTTGCCGATGTTGTTCTCGCTGGCCGGCAGGCGGAACAACAGGTCGTCGCCCTGGCGCTCGCATTCGATACCGATGAGCCCGGCGTAGGGTATCAGCGCCAGCAACGGGCGGTAGTCGCCACGGGCGTGGGCTTCGTTCAACTGCTGGCGAGTGCCTGCGGGGATCATTGGCGTGGCTCCTTGAGGCTGTTGCCGAAGCGGATGCCGCCCTTGATGTCCTGGCCCAGGCGCATGAAGGTGCCGACCACCTGGCAGATCGGTTGCGACGGGTCGTCCTGATAGGCACTGCCACGGGTAAAGATCACGTCGCGGGTGACTCGGTAGCACTGGGCATGGCCATGGATGTCCTTGCCGGCTTCGGCCGGATGCATGTAGTCGATGCGCAGGTCCAACGTCGGGCACACCTCGAAACGCTCCAGCGCGCATAAGGTCGCCATGCCGCAGGTGGTGTCCATCAGTGTGGTCAGCGCACCACCATGCACCGCGCCGTTCTGAGGATTGCCGACAATCGCCGGCGACCAGGGCAGCACCAGGGTCATGCCTTGGGCATCGGCATGCTGCACGCGCATCTGCAACAACTGGCAGTGTTTCAAGGCCGAGAGAAATCGCTCGGCCATGGCCATCAATGGCGTTTCGTTCATACACCCTCGCTGCATAAAATCAGTGAAAAGTCCATATAGGCCGGGCAGTTATATATCTTTAACAATCGTGGAACTTATCCGCCCGCGGTGAACTCTTAGGAACAAGTAAAGTTATTCCACCCAGGAGAGACACCCCATGCGTAAACCTTTTGCTTTTGCTCTGATGCTGGCCGCTGCCATGGGCCTGGCTGCTTGCGATAAAGCGAGCGAAGACAAAGCCCAGGACGCACAGCAACACGCCGAGCAAGCCCAGGAAAAGATGGGCGAAGCTCAGGATAAGATGAACGAAGCCGCCAAGGAAAACGCCGAAGCCGCCAAAGATCAGGCCGAAGCGCAAGAGAAAGCCGCCGAAGAAGCTGCCCCGGCTACTCCGGCTGCCCCAGCGCCGAGCGAGCCTGCCAAGCAGTAATTGGCCAATACAAAAAAACCCGACAATGTCGGGTTTTTTTGTGCCTGTCGCTTTAGATGAAACGCTTCAGTTTATGGTTGCCGAAGTTTCCTTGCCCGCCTCTGCCGCTGCACTTTGCGTGGGCGTGAACACCATCACTTCAAGCACATGGGAGTGGAATTCGCGGCGGTACAGAATGAACACCACCCCGACACTCATGACCATGAACAGCCATGGGCTGATGAACCAGCTCAACATGGCCATGCCGAAGTAGTACGAGCGCAGTCCGAGGTTGAACTGGTTGGCCGCCAGGGATAACACCCGCGCCGCTCGCGACGCGAAGGCATTGCGCTCCAGTTCACTCACCTGGCGCTCGCCGATCATCGGTGCCGAACCCACCAGCACCGCAGCAAAGTTGTATTGGCGCATGCACCAGCTGAAAGTGAAGAAGGCGTAGACGAACACCATCGCCAGGCACAACAGCTTGATCTCCGACATCCCCTGCGAGGCCTGCTGTACCAGCGGCAGGTCGGCCAACAGCGACAGCGCCCGGTCCGAGGCACCGAGCACGGTGAGGATGCCGGCGAGAATGATCAGGGTACTGGACGCAAAGAACGACGCATTGCGCTCCAGGTTGCCAATCACGCTGGCGTCGGCGATGCGGTTGTCGCGCAGCAGCATGCGGCGCATCCAGTCTTCGCGGTACAAGTGCAGCACGCTGGCCAGGCATGCCGTATCGCGGCCTTTCCAGAGCGCATAGCGGGTGTAACCGCCCCAACAGATGGCGAACCAGCATACGGCCACAAGGTTGCCGAAGTTGTTTTGGATGAAGGTCATGCAGATACCCGCATATAAAAAGAGATAGACCGCTTTTCGACGCCTGGATTCGGTAAAAGGCACTCTGCCTGCAAGATTGTTTTTGGCTGTGCAGGCCTCATCACTGGCACGGTGCAGCGTGCCCGATGTACGTCGCCGCACCACCGTGCCGAGCTGGGTCAGTATCGAGGAAATAGCATTCAAGACCTGCCGATAAACCCTATCGAGTAGATCGAATTTTCCGACACTTCTCAGCCGAATTCGCAGCTCAATGCTGCAAGCCGGCATGGCATCTGGGCCATAGGCCGCTGGCAAGCGATTACCTGCGCTTTGCAATGGAATGGTTTCTTCCTGACCCCTCCTGCACCTCAAGATTAATTTCAAGACGCACTTCGAACGAGTGCTCAATCAACCAGAGGTGAAAAAATGAACGAAGAAATCCTGAAGATGTCCGGCGATATCGAAAGCGAGTTCCAGGCTTTCAATGCCACTGAAGAAAACTGCAACGATATGGCAATGGTCACCAACGTGGAATGCAACTCGCAAGGCTGCACGTCCATCCTGTGTATCGCAGGGTAAACCACCGCCAGGAGAAACAAAGCCTGCTCTGTTTCTCCACCACACCAGTACAGCCCCAGCGGACACCCCCCCTGTTCCCGGACATCCTGACGTTTCCAAGTGCAGCGATCCTGCGTTGCCGTCTGAAAACTGAACTCGCTGCTTCGCTCCAACCTCGCCGGTCGCTTGCGTTAGGTCGACCTGCAAGCGGCGAGGGGTAATTCATGCGCAAAAAAAACCCGCTCCGGTCAAGGAAGCGGGTTTCGGTCTCCACCCTTGGCTGACGCCCTTCGGCTTGTGGCCGGCGTCAGCCCTCAGGCTTCAACGCATCAGGCCAGCACTTCGCGCGGCTTGCCGAGCATGCGGTCACAGGCCACGGCAACGCCGAGGGTGATCACCGAAGGTACCAGCCAGGCCAGGCCCTGATCGCTCAGCGGCAGGTGGGCCATGGCGTCCGGCAGCATGTGTGCGAGGCTGCTGCCCTTGATCGCATCGACCATGCCGAACAGCAGCGACACCAGCATCACCGGTGCAAGGATACGCACCGGCGAGTTCCACAGCTCTTTGACGAAGCTCAAGCCCACCACCACGATGCACGGCGGGTAGATCGCGGTGAGTACCGGGATCGAGAACATGATCAGCTTGGTCAGGCCGAGGTTGGAGATCAGCAGCGAGAAGCCCGCCAGGATCACTACCAGGGCGCGGTACGACAGCGGCAGGATCTGGCTGAAGTACTCGGCGCAGGCGCAGGTCAGGCCAACCGCGGTCACCAGGCAGGCCAGGGCGATCAGCACGGCGAGGAAACCACTGCCCAGGGAGCCGAAGGTGTGCTGCACATAGGCATGCAGAACGGCTGCACCGTTGGTGGCGTCGGCGGCGATGTCATGACTGCCCGCCCCCAGACGGAACAGGCTGACGTATACCAGCGCAAGGCCCACACCGGCGATCAGGCCGGCGATGATGGCGTAGCGGGTGATCAGCTTCGGCGACTCGACGCCGCGCGAACGGATGGCGTTGACGATGACGATGCCGAAGACCAGCGCACCCAGAGTGTCCATGGTCAGGTAGCCGTTGATGAAACCCTGGGAAAACGGCGCGGCAACGTATTGCGGCTGCGCTTCACCGATGGTGCCCGCCGGCAGCATGAACGCGGCAATGCCGAGGGCGGCCAGGGCGATGATCTTCAGCGGGGCGAGGAAGCGGCCGACGGTATCGAGCAGCTTGCCCGGGTACATCGATACAGCCAGCACCACGAGGAAATACACCAGGCTGTAGATGAACAACGCCAGCGGGCTTTCACCGGTCAGCGGGGCCACGCCCACTTCGAACGACACCGTCGCGGTACGCGGGGTGGCGAACAGTGGGCCAACCGACAGGTAGCACACGGCCGCCAGCAGGCCGCCGAAGAACTTGCCGATCGGGCTGCTCAGGGCGTCCATGCCACCGCCGACCTTGGCCAGCGCGACCACGGTGATGACCGGCAGGCCTACCGCGGTGACGAGGAAGCCCAGGGCTGCCATCCACACGTGCGGGCCAGACTGCAAGCCAACGATGGGCGGGAAGATGATATTGCCGGCGCCAACAAAAAGCGCAAACGTCATAAAGCCAAGCGCCAGGATATCCTGGCCTTTTAACACTTTCATTTAAGGTAGTACCACACTGCTGAAATCGGGGTTCGTGAGGGAATTTCCCCATGAATGAGGGAAATGTTGCCCGGCTTGATGAGCCAGACCCGTTTAGCGTGTCGTTCCCTTTTGGGGCACGGGCACAGAGTGAACGCGTAGGGTAACCGTTTTACCCACTAAACGCACTGCAAGGGTGCTGCTTGTCCGATGTGCGTATGTGTTTGTCGTCTGGATGACTCTGTGATGGCAGGAATTCTGTCAGGCATCTGCGCTGTCTGTGCGAGAAAGCCCATGAAATCGATCGAGCGCCGCGACCAACGCAATCAGCATCGCCTTGGTCATGACTTGGGCACGACCACAAGCAGGGTCTTGAGGGCGCCGGCTTGCCCTTAAGACCCTGCTCGAGCATCAGGCGTGACCAGAGGCGGAACCTGCCTTGGCCGCCTGCCAGAAACGCTTGATCTCATGAATATTACCGAAGTTGTAGCGCACCCCAGGGTAGAAGCCACCACCACTACTGCATTCGATATTCGAGTCGGTGCCTGTCTGGTGCATGATTTCGCTACCGGCGTTGTAAAGGCGGGCCTGGGCCCAAGCAGGTTTGTTCATGGTTTCATTCCTTTGTTTTATGGGTTACATCGTTATTGATGTGCTTGCCACAGTGCCTCTATTCGCTGGTAGACATGGGTCTCCTGCGAACCGAGGCCTGAGTAGATGGGTTGCAGGTTTCGATCAAAACACCACTCTTGTCGTCCTGCGCGCTGGGCCTCTGGCACGGCGATCATCAGTGCCAGCGAGGCCGAGAATTGCTCGGGGGGAAGCTGATAGTGCAGATCGTCGAAGGCACGCATGTGCAGCAGAGTACCCGGGCTCAATTGGACGACTTCCGCAGCCCCTATCAATGGGGCGGTGTGTGCGTCAACCTGCTCAGCATTGAGCACAGGGTATTTGACGGTTCGGTAACCATCGCCCTGATAACCGACCGCATACAGATCGAAGTCGTGGGTATGCGGCAAGCCATAAATGAATGTTTGCCTTTCCGCCTCTGCATCCGCTGGCAGCCATATGGTCATCCTCAGGGAGAAACGCGACGAGGCATACAAAGCAAAGCCATAGGCGTTGTAGGCTTGATCCCCGCGACTGAAGCCATGCTGCTGGATGTGCTCGTACATGCACTCCCCCAACAGGCCACGATTCTGCGCCAGTGCCTGCAGGTCCTTGCCTATCTGCAACTGATCGGTTTGCAGGTCATAGCCTTCCAGGCGCTCGATGAACGTTGCCAATTTCATGCTGGTTTCCTCGCGAGATAGTCCGACAGCATCTGTCGCAGGCCCGGGTCTGCCAGCCCATTGAGCACTTCGCAGTAATGCTCAAGGTGTTCAGGTGTAAAACGCATCAGTTGTAGAAATGCCTGCCAACGCACCGCGGGATGGTGGTGATAGAGCAACTCACCGGCTACCCGTTCGAGCCCGGGGTCGCCCATGTTTTCCAAAGCTTCGAGCAGCAACAGGTAGCGAGGCACTTCGCTATCGGCGGGGAACCAGGCAATGCGAGACAGGCTCTGGCGTTCGAATACCTGGATATCGCTTCCGGATATCGGCAGGTTGATGCTGAATACCAGATGCCCATCGGTGTCGGCGAGACAGGTACCAACGACGGTAAGCCCACCTGTCACCAGCAGCGGCGCTTGAGGCGTAACTGTCACCCTGCGCGGCGCACTCAGTTGGGTTTCGCCCTGGCTGTAAAGCTGCAGTTCATAGCTGAAGCCCGCTGGCGCAAACCAAATACTGTATCCGGACGTTGAATAAAGATGGTCGGCACGGGTGTGTACCCTCGCGATATCCAGTACCGCGCCATCCTCACGGGCATTCAGGCGCAAGCGTTCAGCAAAGTGGCTGACCGCACCGCACAACAGTGCCCTGCGTTCTGATTCAGGCTTTTCGATCACCTGTTGCTTGAATGTAAGCCACGCTTTGGTAATGAGCGCGCGCATATCGGTGCAACGAACATGCTCCAGCAGTATCTGCGGCTCTGGGTTCCCACGTAGTAGTGCGTCCATGATTCGTATCGTATTCCGTCAATCTGACTCCATGAATAGATAATCTCCGACGCACACTTGCGGAATAAGATGGAAACACCCACCCGTAAACGACAAAGGCCAGCCGAAGGTGGCCTTTGTGCACGCGAGCCCATATGTAACTTACCTCTAGGCTTTCCAGCCACTCAGCCCTGCTAGATGGACATGCCACATGAAAACCAAGGCAGTACATCCTCAATTAAATTTCCAATAAGTTCCGCCTAATTGGTTGACGCATCAATTCCGGCGCATGACAAACCTGAACTGCATGTAAATGAAGGAATCCTGAACATACCCCGCCCTACTGAAACCTGAAGCGACGTTGACCTGAACGCTTGCAGACCGAGGCTCCTCTGGGCGATAAGCATGCAATGTGAGTTCTAAGGAAATACTTCCCCTTTCAATCCCTTATAAGTACTGGCTATCTTGATGGTGCATCAATTCCGATGCATAACAAACCTGAGGTCTGTATGAACGAAGAAATCCTGAACATGTCCGGCGACATTGCAAGCGACTTTGCTGCGTACCAGGCTGTACAACCAGCTAACCACGAAATGGCCGTCGCCACTGTGCTGGAGTGCGAAACGTTAGGCGGCTGCACCTCGATGCTCTGCGTAGCAGCATAACCTTGCCGTAGCCGGGCAATCAGCGTTACGCGTTGCCCGGCGCTGCTGAATCCGCAAACGTCGTCAAAGGGCACAATGTGAATAACCCTTCCCTACCGGCAATTACCCCAAACGAAGAATCGATGGCACTGTTCAGCGCCAACCTCAAGCTGCTGCACCCCGATGACAGCAACCTACAGGCCTATTTTGGCTTGAACCGTTCGCAACTGCTTGAACGCATGCGCGATGAATTGGAAATGGATGGCAATAACCGACTCAAGCCCAGGAAAATATCGTTTGAGGGAGAGCTGCAAAAGCTGTTGAACATCACGCTCCGCACTAGCCCCCCTTGTAATGCATCGCCATTCTTTTGGTTTGAACAACGCTTTTATGTGTATTTCCGGCGGACATTCATCCGCCACCCAGACCTGCTCCCCGTCATTGAACACTTGAACCTGCGGCGCGTGCTAAGCAGTATCAGGCACTACGTCATTAACACCGTGCGGCGTATTTCCGAGGCCGCATTGACCCATGCCCTGAATATTGGCATTCAACAGCATGCGCTCAGTGACCTTGCTGGGTTCTCGGCCGCGTTGAAAGACAGATCGGTCATTGCCTCCCTTGCAGCAAATTACCCTGTACTGTTCGATCTGCTGTTTCAAACGCTGCTGGACATCAACGCTTACCTGATCCGCATCGTCCAGCACTTCATGGACGACCATGAGCCACTCAATGATCGCTTTTCAGATGGCCTTGGCAAGATCGAACGTATCACGCTGGGCCTGGGTGACCCGCACGGTCATTTCCAGACGGTCTGCGAGGTCAACACCACTCACAGAACCCTGATCTACAAGCCTCGTAACAACAATGAGTCGGCTTTTTACCAGGCCACGCTGTCACTGCTATGCAACCTGACCGGCAGTGACTGGTTCCAGGCCCATGAGCCCAGGTCGCTTTTGTGCTCAGATCATTGCTGGACAGAAAAAGTCCTGCATCTGCGCTGCCAAAGCGCAACGCACTACGCCCTGTTCTATCATCGCCTCGGCGCGCAGATAGCCGTTATCCACGCCCTGAACGGCATCGACTTCCACTTTGAAAACATCATCGCCCATGGCTGCAGCCCGGTGATGATTGATCTGGAATGCCTGTTTACCGCACCGCTGGGCACAGCCATCGATACCACCACTACGCAAGCCTCCTTGAAAGACGCGCTGCAAACCGTGCGTGATTCGGTCTTCTCGAGTGGCTTCGTTCCTTTCGCCCAGCATGTCGGAAATGACGTAAGCGGGCTGACTCCACAATGCCGCTTCAGCATTCGCGTGAATACACTGGTTCACGAAAATGGCTTCTATCATCTGCGCAAGACCAGCACAGACCACGACGCCGTAGTCATGCACCAGCCCTTTGCGGCAGGCAGCGACCTGTCTGCAAGGCACTAT
The DNA here is from genome assembly GCF_009650555.1 of Pseudomonas sp. EMN2. Lineage (NCBI taxonomy): Bacteria > Pseudomonadati > Pseudomonadota > Gammaproteobacteria > Pseudomonadales > Pseudomonadaceae > Pseudomonas > Pseudomonas sp. EMN2. Next base: position 73,308 of record NZ_VZZR01000030.1, on the reverse strand, counting down.
CTTAAAGAGCTACTGGAAGGCTTCGAGTTCGCGTATGAGGCCATCAGCCAACACAAGCAGAAGTTGGCGATGCATCTGGATCGGCACGCCGACGGGCTCACCACGCGCTTGCTGATAAAGAACACCCAGCGCTACGTCGACTTTCTTGCAATGAGTTTGCACCCGCGCTTCCTGCAAAGCCGGATGGATCGCGAACTCCTGCTTGCTACGCTTTGGTCGGAAGCCAAAGGCAACCCACTGAAAGAGGCAGCATTCAGGACAGAGGTGGATGAACTCCGAAGCCTGAACATTCCGCGCTTCACGCTGCAGATCGGGGATGCATCGTTCAGGCCTTCAACAAACACGGATGCGCTTCTCACACTTGAACAAAGCCCTTTGCAAGCGTGCCGCAACAAGCTGCTTGGCTTCTCCCCAGCCAGCAGAAACCTGCAGCGTGCCGTACTGGTTAAATGCCTGGCACCTGGCGCTGTCAGCGATTGGCCGATGAACATGGCGCATAACGCAAACCAGGCATTCGCAATGCTTCCCGGGGAAGCACTGCTCGGCGCCCAAGCCATCGCCAAGCGCCTGCAACAATTGGTAATCGAGGGCGACGACGGCGGCCTGCGCTGGTTGGCATTCAAGACCAATCACACCACGCTCAAGCCCTACCTGACGGTGATGAACAACGACCTGTATTCCGGCATGGCTGGCATAGGGCTGTTCTACCTGGGGCTTTACCGCATCACGGCCAACCCTGCCTACCTGGACACAACCGATCGGATCATCCGCTCTGTCGCGCAAACACAACGTCACTTCGACAGCGACAGTAACCTCAGCGCCTTTCAGGGGCTCGGTGGCTATCTCTACCTTATCTGGCACCGCAAGATACTGGCGCCGACCGACGCCTATGACCAACAGCTGTCTGCATTGACCACGGCCCTATGCGCGCCACCTACCGAGAGCTGCGAAAGCGACCTTATAGCCGGCAGCTGCGGTACTCTCAGCCTGCTCAGCGCACTCCACAGGCATGCGCCGCAGGCGCAACTCGAACGGGCGATCAGGCTACGCGTGCAACACATCTGCGATGCACTGCAACCAACCGCAAACGGCGCACTGCAAAATCGCGACGGCTCCCCCACACTCAGCGGCCTGGCGCATGGCATTTCTGGCGCGGTGCTTGCGCTTTGCAAGGCCTATGAAGCGACACAGGACAACCAGATCATCGCTCGGGTCGAGCAGTACGTCCGCGCCGAGAACACCCTAAAGCAGAATGGCTGCTGGCTCGACCTGCGTGAATGCCGCACCTCGCAGAGCATGAGCAAATGGTGCCATGGTGATGCGGGCATATTGCTAGCCAGGCAGGCAGTGCTCTCGAGTATGGGCGAGCGGCTTTCACCCGCATTCCTGAGCGAGATACAGGCCGATATCGAATGCTGCCTCGACAATATCTACAACTACGGCCAGGGAAGCGGCTATGGCTTGTGCCATGGCGACTTCGGCAACTTGATGTGCTTGCAAGCCTTCTATCGCGCGCAGGGCGATATCGTTGCCCTGGAGAAAACGCACCCATGGCTGGGCGCAGTCACACGTGATTTTCTCGCTAACCCGGCGATTACCGAGGACAGCTACCCCGAACTGGGGTTGATGACCGGAATCTCCGGTATCGGTTACTGCCTGCTCAAACAGCTTGATCCTGCTCTGCCGGACGTACTGTCGCTGGATTTCACGGCAAGCCCGCTCGTTGCAGATGCCCACTGAAAAAACAAAGGCCACCCGAAGGTGGCCTTTGTCTGCGTGGGGGGTACTACGTGTTACTTACTTCTTGGCTTCCCAGCCAGTCAGCTCGGCCAGGGCCTTGCCGATGTCAGCCAGGGAACGCACGGTTTTCACACCAGCGTCCTGCAGTGCGGCGAACTTCTCGTCCGCAGTGCCCTTGCCGCCGGAAATGATGGCGCCAGCGTGGCCCATGCGCTTGCCCGCAGGAGCGGTCACACCAGCGATGTAGGAAACCACTGGCTTGGTCACGTGGGCCTTGATGTAGGCCGCGGCCTCTTCTTCAGCCGAACCGCCGATCTCACCGATCATGACGATCGCTTCGGTCTTCGGGTCTTCCTGGAACAGCTTCAGGATGTCGATGAAGTTGGAGCCTGGGATCGGGTCACCGCCGATGCCGACACAGGTCGACTGGCCGAAGCCGGCGTCGGTGGTCTGCTTGACAGCTTCGTAGGTCAGGGTGCCGGAACGCGACACGATACCGACCTTGCCTGGCAGGTGGATGTGGCCTGGCATGATGCCGATCTTGCACTCGCCCGGGGTGATCACACCTGGGCAGTTAGGGCCGATCAGGGTAACGCCCAGCTCGTCGCACTTGACCTTGGCGTCCAGCATGTCGAGGGTAGGGATACCCTCGGTGATGCAGACGATCAGCTTGATGCCACCGAAAGCGGCTTCCAGGATCGAGTCTTTGCAGAACGGAGCCGGAACGTAGATCACCGAAGCGTCAGCGCCGGTGGCTTCAACAGCTTCCTTGACGGTGTTGAACACCGGCAGGCCCAGGTGGGTGGTGCCACCCTTGCCCGGGGTAACGCCGCCGACCATCTTGGTGCCGTAGGCGATGGCTTGTTCGGAGTGGAAAGTACCCTGCGAGCCGGTGAAGCCCTGGCAGATGACTTTGGTGTCTTTATTGATCAGGACGCTCATTACTTGCCCTCCGCAGCTTTTACAACTTGTTGAGCAGCGTCGGTCAGGCTGGTTGCCGCAATGATGTTCAAACCGCTTTCTGCCAGTACTTTAGCGCCCAGTTCAGCGTTGTTGCCTTCGAGGCGAACGACGACCGGAACTTTAACGCCGACTTCTTTCACTGCACCGATGATGCCTTCGGCAATCATGTCGCAGCGAACGATGCCGCCGAAGATGTTGACCAGAACGGCCGCGACATTGCTGTCGGACAGAATGATCTTGAACGCTTCGGTAACGCGCTCTTTGGTGGCACCGCCGCCAACGTCGAGGAAGTTGGCTGGCTTGCCGCCGTGCAGGTTGACGATGTCCATGGTACCCATGGCCAGGCCGGCACCGTTGACCATGCAGCCGATGTTGCCTTCCAGCGCGACGTAGTTCAGCTCGAAGCTGGCTGCGTGGGCTTCACGAGGATCGTCCTGGGACGGGTCGTGGAAGGTTTTCAGCTTAGGCTGACGGTACATGGCGTTTGCGTCGATGTTGATCTTCGCATCCAGGCAGTGCAGGTCGCCGTCGGCCTTGATGACCAGCGGGTTGACTTCCAGCAGGGCCAGGTCGTGTTCTTTGAACAGCTTGGCCAGGCCTACGAAAATCTTGGCGAACTGTGCAACTTGCTTGCCTTCCAGACCCAGCTGGAATGCCAGTTCACGACCCTGGAACGGCTGAGCGCCGACCAGCGGATCGATAGTCGCCTTGATGATCTTCTCAGGAGTTTCGTGAGCGACCTTCTCGATGTCCACGCCACCTTCGGTGGAAGCCATGAACACGATGCGGCGGCTCGAGCGATCGACTACAGCGCCCAGGTACAGCTCTTTGGCGATGTCAGTGCAGGATTCGACCAGGATCTTGGTCACTGGCTGACCGTTGGCGTCGGTCTGGTAGGTCACCAGACGCTTGCCCAGCCACTGGGCAGCGAACGCCTTGGCGTCCTCTTTGCTGCGAACCAGCTTGACGCCGCCCGCTTTACCGCGACCACCCGCGTGAACCTGGGCTTTTACAACCCACTCGGAACCGCCGATCTTGTCGCAGGCTTCTGCTGCAGCTTCAGGGGTGTCGACTGCGAAACCCTTGGAAACTGGCAGGCCGTATTCAGCGAACAGCTGCTTACCCTGATACTCGTGAAGATTCATGCTTTTTACCGTCTTCGTTAGGTACTGCGCTTCGGCGCTGCGCCATTACTGGCGCCGCACCACCTGTGACCGTTGACCCCGGGTTTTCCCGTGTGATCCGGTCCGGCGGACGTTCCGCGGTGAGTCTTGCACGCAAGACCCACGACGGGCAGCCCGCCGTGGTTTCTTATAATTAACGCTTCTTACGGTTGGCGACGTGAATGGCACCGCCATTCACTGCCAGCGCTGCTTCATGCAGCGCTTCGGACAGGGTTGGATGGCTGAAGACCATCATGCCCAGATCCTCGGCACTGGTGCCGAATTCCATTGCGATCGCGCCCTGCTGAACCAGCTCGGCAGCGGACGGGCCGATCACGTGCACACCCAGTACGCGGTCGGTCTTGGCATCGGCGATGACCTTGACGAAACCACCGGTGTCGTTGGCTGCCATCGCACGGCCGCTGGCCGCGAACGGGAAGGTGCCCACGTTAACCTCAACGCCTTCGGCTTTCAACGCCTGTTCGGTCTTGCCGACCCACGCGATTTCCGGGTGGGTGTAGATAACCGACGGGATCAGGTCGTAGTTCATCTGGGCTTTGTGGCCCTTGATGCGCTCGACGACCATGATGCCCTCTTCCGAGGCCTTGTGGGCCAGCATCATGCCGCGAACCACGTCACCGATGGCGAACACGCCCGGTACGCTGGTGGCGCAGTGATCGTCGACGAAGATGTAGCCACGTTCGTCGATGGTCACGCCGCTGTCGGCGGCCAGCAGGTCGGTGGTCACAGGGCGACGGCCGACCGCGACGATCAGCTTGTCGAAGGTGATCTTCTGCTCGCCTTCGGCGTTGGTGTAGGTCACTTCGACTTCGTTGCCGTTGACTTTCGAGCCGGTGACGCGAGCGCCCAGCTTGATGTCCAGGCCTTGCTTGGTCAGGGTCTTCTGGGCTTCTTTCGACACGGCGGTGTCGGCAGCCATCAGGAAGGTGTCCAGGGCTTCCAGCACGGTGACTTCAGCACCCAGGCGAGCCCAGACCGAGCCCAGCTCCAGGCCGATTACGCCGGCACCGATAACGCCCAGGCGCTTCGGAACGGTCTGGAATTCCAGGGCGCCGGTGGAGTCGACGATGACGTTCTGGTCGACCGGAGCCGGCGGAATGTCGATCGGACGCGAGCCGGAAGCCAGGATCACGTTCTCGGCTTCGATGACTTCGGTGGTGCCGTCAGCCTTGGTGACTTCGACTTTTTTGCCAGCCAGCAGTTTGCCGTGGCCCTGGATCGAAGTAACGCCGTTGGCCTTGAACAGGGTGGCAACACCGCCGGTCAGGTTCTTGACGATACCGGCCTTGCGGCCAACCATCGCGGCAACGTCCATCTTCACTTCGCCAGTGGAGATACCGTGGACGTTGAAGCTTTCTTTGGCTTCCTTGTACTTCCAGGAGCTGTCCAGCAGCGCCTTGGAAGGAATGCAACCTACGTTCAGGCAGGTGCCGCCCAGGGCCAGCTTGCCCTCGGCGTCGGTGTACTTCTCGATACAGGCAGTCTTCAGACCGAGTTGGGCAGCCTTGATGGCGGCAACATAGCCGCCAGGACCTGCACCAATCACCACTACGTCGAATTTCTGGGTCATAAAAGATTCCTTTTTAGCTTCAAGCGGCAAGCTGCAAGCTGCAAGACCCGCAGGCTTCTACTTGAAGCTTGCGGCTTGCGGCTTGCAGCTGCGCGATTAGATGTCCAGCAGCAGGCGAGACGGATCTTCCAGCAGGTTCTTGATGGTCACCAGGAAGGTTACCGCTTCCTTGCCGTCGATCAGGCGGTGATCGTAGGACAGCGCCAGGTACATCATCGGGCGGATTACCACCTGGCCGTTGACGGCCATCGGACGCTGGATGATGTTGTGCATGCCGAGAATGGCAGCCTGCGGCGGGTTGACGATCGGAGTCGACATCATCGAGCCGAAGGTACCACCGTTGGTGATGGTGAAGGTACCGCCGGTCATCTCTTCGATCGACAGTTTGCCGTCACGGGCTTTCTTGCCGAAGGTGGCGATGCCGTTCTCGATTTCTGCCAGGCTCATCGACTCGGCGTTACGCAGAACCGGAACCACCAGACCGCGGTCGCTGGAGACGGCAACGCCGACGTCAGCAAAGCCGTGGTAGACGATGTCGTTGCCGTCGATCGAGGCGTTGACTGCCGGGAAGCGCTTCAGCGCTTCGGTAGCGGCCTTGACGAAGAACGACATGAAGCCCAGGCGTACGCCGTTGTGGGTCTTCTCGAACAGGTCCTTGTACTTCGAACGCAGGGCCATGACTTCGGTCATGTCGACTTCGTTGAAGGTGGTCAGCATGGCCATGTTCGACTGGGCTTCGACCAGACGCTCGGCGATCTTGGCGCGCAGGCGGGTCATCGGCACGCGCTTCTCGGTGCGGTCACCAGCGGCAACCACGACAGCGGCGGCAGCGGCAGCAGGCTTGGCAGCCGGAGCGGCGGCAGGTGCCGACTTCTTGTTGGCAACGGCAGCAACCACATCTTCCTTGGTGATGCGGCCGCCTTTGCCGGTGCCGGCAACGGTAGCCAGGTCGATGCCGTTCTCTTCAGCCAGCTTGCGCGCGGCTGGAGCGGCGACCGGGTCGTCTTCGCCAGCGTCGGCGGCAGCGGCAGCCGGAGCGGCAGCCGGGGCAGCGGCGGCGGCAGGTGCAGCGGCAGCAGCGCCGCCTTCAACGATCGAACCCAGCACTTCGTCGGACAGGACGGTGTCGCCCTCGCCCTTGACGATGGCGCCCAGCACGCCGTCGGCGGTGGCCAGCACTTCCAGGACGACCTTGTCGGTCTCGATGTCGACGATCAGCTCGTCACGCTTGACGGCGTCGCCCGGCTGCTTGTGCCAGGTGGCAACGGTGCCATCGGCAACCGATTCCGGGAAGGTTGGGGCTTTGATCTCGATAGCCATTATCTGTGTTTCCTTAAATTCGGTTTCAGGTGCGCGAAGGCGTTAGACAGTGAAGGCGTCTTGCAGCAGTTTTTCCTGCTGTTCGGCGTGCTTCGAAGCGTAACCACAGGCTGGCGCGGCAGAAGCGTCGCGGCCGGCGTATTCCAGGACCAGTGCCTTGTTGTGGCGGCCCAGGATACGGCGCATGTGGTGCTGGCTGCTGTACCAGGCGCCCTGGTTCATCGGCTCTTCCTGACACCACACTGCATGCTTGAGGTTGGTGTAAGGCGCGAGGATTTCGATCAGGTCGTCCTCAGGGAACGGATACAGCTGCTCGATACGCACGATGGCGATGTCTTCGCGGCCTTCGGCACGGCGTTTTTCCAGCAGGTCGTAGTAGACCTTGCCGCTGCACAGGATCAGGCGTTCGACCTTGGCCGGATCGAGGCTGTCGATTTCCGGGATCACGGTCTGGAACGAGCCTTCTGCCAGGTCTTCCAAGGTCGAGATGGCCAGCTTGTGGCGCAGCAGCGACTTCGGCGTCAGGACGATCAGCGGCTTGCGCAGCGGACGGATGACCTGGCGACGCAGCAGGTGGTAGATCTGTGCCGGGGTGGTCGGTACGCAGACCTGGATGTTGTGCTCGGCGCACAGCTGCAGGTAACGCTCCAGACGCGCGGAGGAGTGCTCCGGGCCCTGCCCTTCATAACCGTGTGGCAGCAGCATGGTCAGACCGCACAGGCGGCCCCACTTGTGCTCACCGCTGGTGATGAACTGGTCGATCACCACTTGCGCACCGTTGGCGAAGTCGCCGAACTGGGCCTCCCAGATCACCAGCGCGTTCGGCGTGGTGGTCGAGTAGCCGTATTCGAAGGCCAGTACTGCTTCTTCCGAGAGGAAGGAGTCGTACAGCTCGAACTTCGGCTGGCCCGGGAACAGGTTCTGCAGCGGTACGTAGGTGCTGGCGTCCTTCTGGTTGTGCAGCACCGCGTGACGGTGCGAGAAGGTGCCACGGCCGATGTCCTGGCCGGTCATGCGGATCGGGTGACCTTCGAACTGCAGGGTGGCGTAGGCCATGGTCTCTGCATAACCCCAGTTGATCGGCAAGCCACCGGCCTGCATCTTCTGACGGTCTTCGTAGATCTTCGATACCTGACGCTGGACGACGAAGCCTTCCGGCAGCTCGAGCAGCTTGGCCGACAGATCCTGCAGGGTCTTGAGGTCGAATCGGGTGTCGTGACGCGCGGTCCAGGCATGGCCCAGGTATGGGCGCCAGTCGACGAACAGCTCGCGGTTCGGCTCCTTGACCAGGCTCTTGACCACGTGCAGGCCGTTGTCCAGGGCGTTGCGGTATTCGTCGATCTTGGCCTGAGCACGCTCGGCGTCGATACGGCCGGCGCTGATCAGCTGATCGGCATACAGCTCGCGGGTGGTGCGCTGCTTGGTGATCTGCTGGTACATCAGCGGCTGGGTGCCGTTCGGCTCGTCAGCCTCGTTGTGGCCGCGACGACGGTAGCAGACCAGGTCGATGACCACGTCACGCTTGAACTGCATGCGGTAGTCAATGGCCAGCTGGGTCACGAACAGCACGGCTTCCGGGTCATCACCGTTCACGTGCAGGATCGGCGCCTGGATCATCTTGGCGACGTCGGTGCAGTACTCGGTGGAACGCGAGTCCAGCGGGTTGCTGATGGTGAAACCAACCTGGTTGTTGATCACGATGTGCACGGTACCGCCGGTCTTGAAACCGCGGGTCTGCGACATCTGGAAGGTTTCCAGCACCACGCCTTGGCCGGCGAATGCGGCGTCACCGTGAATCGAGATCGGCAGCACCTTGTCACCGACCGTGTCATTGCGACGGTCCTGACGGGCACGCACCGAACCTTCCACCACTGGCGAGACGATTTCCAGGTGGGAAGGGTTGAACGCCATGGCCAGGTGAACTTCGCCACCCGGGGTCATCACGTTGGAGGAGAAGCCCTGGTGATACTTCACGTCACCGGAGCCCAGCTCGTTCATCTTCTTGCCTTCGAACTCGTCGAACAGCTCGCGCGGGTTCTTGCCGAAGGTGTTGACGAGCACGTTCAGGCGGCCACGGTGGGCCATGCCGATCACGACTTCCTTGGTGCCGTACGAGCCGGAACGCTGGATCATCTCGTCGAGCATCGGGATCAGGCTTTCGCCGCCTTCCAGGCCGAAGCGCTTGGTGCCTGGGTACTTGGTGCCCAGGTACTTCTCCAGGCCCTCACCGGCCGTGACGCGCTCGAGCAGGTGTGCCTGCACGTCGGCGGAGAATTCTGGACGGCCACGCACGCTTTCCAGACGCTGCTGGAACCAGCTGCGCTGCTCGGAATCGACGATGTGGGTGAACTCGGCGCCAATGGTGCGACAATATGTCTTCTGCAGCGCTTCGAAGATTTCGCGTAGGCTCGCTTCCTCTTTGCCGAAGAACAGGTCGCCGGCACGGAAGGTCGTATCAAGATCGGCATTGGTCAAGCCGTAGTGATTGATCGACAGGTCTACGGGCGCAGGACGCTGCCACAACCCCAACGGGTCGAGCTTGGCAGCCTGATGGCCGCGCATACGATAGGCCTGGATCAGTCGCAGCACTTCAACCTGCTTCTTCTCGTGTTCTGAGCTCACGCTCCCGGCGGAAACCGGTTGGGCGCGGCGCTGGTTCTTTGCCAGCAATACGAAATGGTCGCGGATTGTCGAGTGCGATACATCGGTAGCGGTGCTGCCGTCGGCGGGCAACTTCTGGAAGTAAGTGCGCCACTCTTCTGGCACAGCGTTAGGGTCGTGCAGGTAGAGCTCATAAAGCTCTTCCACATATGCAGCGTTACCACCTGAAAGGTGGGCGCTATCCCACATGCGCTGCATCACGCTTTCTTGCATGCTTGGTCACCCTCGGTTAGGGGACTGATCGGCGAGAGCCACAGCAAACCTGGAAAAGTCCGAACACAGCGACTGAACCACGCCACTTGGATCTTGCTGATTTTCCGGGTACCAGCCCGGAAAGCCCCTGCTGGTCTCATATCTTCATAGGTAATGGGCGCGGGCTTTGTGGGCCCTTGCCCGAGTTTTACCTCAGTGCGGGCTCACCACCCGCACCTCGGCTTACTGCTGGTACAACGCTTTGAATCAGGTGCCGCTTTGCAGCAGCATGTTACGTACGTGGCCGATTGCCTTGGTCGGGTTCAGACCCTTCGGGCAAACGTTCACGCAGTTCATGATCCCGCGGCAGCGGAATACGCTGAACGGGTCATCCAGGGACGCCAGGCGCTCCTGAGTCTTGGTGTCGCGGCTGTCGGCCAGGAAACGGTAGGCCTGCAGCAGTGCGGCGGGGCCCAGGAACTTGTCCGGGTTCCACCAGAACGATGGGCAGGAGGTCGAGCAGCAGGCGCACAGGATGCACTCGTACAGACCGTCCAGCTTGTCACGCTCTTCCGGCGACTGCAGACGCTCGATGGCCGGAGCCGGGGTGTCGTTCTGCAGGAATGGCTTCACCTTCTCGTACTGCTTGTAGAAGATGCTCATATCGACCACCAGGTCACGAATGACCGGCAGGCCTGGCAGCGGACGCAGGACCAGCTTGTTGCCCTTGACCACGCCCGACAGCGGGGTGATGCAGGCCAGGCCGTTCTTGCCGTTCATGTTCATGCCATCGGAACCGCACACGCCTTCACGGCAGGAGCGACGGTACGAGAAGCCCTCGTCCTTTTCCTTGATCAGTGCCAGCACGTCCAGAACCATCAGGTCCTTGCCGCCGGTATCGACGTCGAACGACTCCATCTTGGGTGCCGAGTCGGTGTCGGGGTTGTAGCGGTAAACTTCGACTTTCAACATAGCAGCCACCCTTAGTAAGTCCGGATTTTTGGCTCGAAGGCCGGAACGGTCTTCGGCGCAAAGTTGACGCCACGCTTGGCAACGCGCTTCTCACCCGGGTAGTACAGGGTGTGGCACAGCCAGTTTTCGTCGTCACGGTCTTCGAAGTCTTCACGGGCGTGCGCGCCGCGGGACTCTTTACGGGCTTCGGCCGCAATGGCGGTAGCTTCGGCAACTTCCAGCAGGTTCTGCAGCTCCAGCGCTTCGATACGCGCGGTGTTGAAGGCCTGGGACTTGTCGTTGATCTTGACGTTGGCGATGCGGTCACGCAGACCGGCCAACTGCTCGATACCCTTCTGCATGTATTCGCCGGTACGGAATACACCGAAGTAGTTCTGCATGCAGCTCTGCAGCTCGCGCTTCAGGCTGGCAACGTCTTCACCGGTGGTGCGCTCGTTGAGCTTGCTCAGGCGGTTCAGGGCAACGTCGACGTCGGTGTCGCTGGCGTCACGGTACTCGACACCATCGCTCAGGGCTTTTTCCAGGTGCAGGCCGGCAGCACGGCCGAACACCACCAGGTCGAGCAGCGAGTTGCCGCCCAGGCGGTTGGCACCGTGAACCGATACGCACGCCACTTCGCCTACGGCGAACAGGCCTGGAATGATGTGGTCCTTGCCTTCGGCGTCCATGGTGATGGCCTGACCATGAATGTTGGTGGCAACACCACCCATCATGTAGTGGCAGGTCGGGATGACCGGCACCGGCGCGACCACTGGGTCGACGTGGGCGAAGGTCTTGGACAGCTCGCAGATACCAGGCAGGCGGCTGTGCAGCACTTCCTCACCCAGGTGGTCCAGCTTCAGCAGTACGTGGTCCTTGTTCGGGCCCACGCCGTTGCCGGCGATGATCTCTTTGACCATGGAACGGGCAACCACGTCGCGGCCAGCCAGGTCCTTCGCGTTCGGCGCGTAACGCTCCATGAAGCGCTCGCCGTGGGCGTTGATCAGGTAGCCACCTTCACCACGGCAGCCTTCGGTAACCAGTACACCGGCGCCGGCAATACCGGTCGGGTGGAACTGCCACATCTCGATGTCCTGCACCGGCACACCGGCACGCAGGGCCATGCCGATACCGTCGCCGGTGTTGATCAGGGCGTTGGTGGTGGAGGCGTAGATACGGCCCGCACCGCCAGTGGCCAGCACGGTGGCCTTGGACTTGATGTACATGGTTTCGCCGGTTTCGATGCAGATCGCGATCACACCGACGAATGCGCCGTCCTGGTTCTTCACCAGGTCTACGGCGTAGTACTCATTAAGGAAGGTGGTGCCTGCCTTCAGGTTGCCCTGGTACAGGGTGTGCAGCAGCGCGTGACCGGTACGGTCGGAAGCTGCGCAGGTACGGGCGGCCTGGCCACCCTTACCGAAGTCCTTGGACTGGCCACCGAACGGACGCTGATAGATGCGGCCGGTTTCGGTACGCGAGAACGGCAGACCCATGTGGTCCAGTTCGAAGACCGCAGCCGGGCCTTCCTGACACATGTATTCGATCGCGTCCTGGTCACCGATGTAGTCGGAGCCCTTGACGGTGTCGTACATGTGCCAGCGCCAGTCGTCGTTCGGGTCGGCCGAAGCGATGGCGCAGGTGATGCCGCCCTGGGCGGAAACGGTGTGCGAACGGGTCGGGAACACCTTGGTGACTACGGCAGTCTTGTGGCCGCCTTGAGCCAGTTGCAGCGCTGCGCGCATGCCTGCGCCGCCGCCACCGATGATGATGGCGTCGAACGAAATGGTTGGAATGTTAGCCATGAATCAGATACCCCAGAGAATCTGCACACCCCAGACGAAGTACGCGAACATCGCAACGCCGCATACAGCCTGGAACAGGAAACGGATCGCAGTCGCCGACTTGCCGAACGCCATCGGCGTCAGGTAGTCGGTGGCAATGGTCCACATGCCGACCCAGGCGTGAGCGCCCAGAGCGACGAGTGCCAGCAGACTGAAGATGCGCATCGCGTTGTTGGTGAACAGACCGTGCCACTGGGCATAGTCGATCCCTGGGTGAACGGCGAGGTAGCCGATCAGGAAGATGAAATAAGCCGCGAGAACGACCGCCGAGACGCGCTGCGCCATCCAGTCGTAGAGGCCCGAACGCGAGAGGTTCGTGACGTTAGTTACCATACCCAAACTCCTGCCAGAACGATCAGCACCACGGAGATGACGATCACGATTTTCGAGCCCAGCTTGCCGCCTTCCAGCGTCTCACCGACACCCATGTCCATGATCAGGTGGCGCACACCTGCGACGAGGTGGTACAGCAGGCCGGACAGCAGGCCCCAGGTCACCAGTTTGGCCAGCGGACTGGTCAGACACGCCTTCACCTCGGCAAAGCCTTCCTCGGAACCCAGCGAATTGCCCAATGCGTACAGCATGATGGCAATGCCGAGGAACAGGATGACGCCGGAAATACGGTGAAGAATGGACGTGTATGCGGTGATCGGGAGTTTGATGGTCCTTAGGTCTAGGTTTACAGGTCGTTGGCTTTTCACGGCTTTTTTCACACTGAAGAGCCCCTAGCGAACAGGGCAAAGTTGTTGGTAAGTGTACTGGTCAGGTACCCACCACCCAGGAGAGCACGACACCCAGCAGGGCAGGCTTGAAAGCCTCTGGGAGTCGGCTGCCGAGTATAGACAGTTAGGCTGCTTATGACAACGCAAGGGACTCGCCCGAATAGCGCATTGCCTTTAGTGAACAAAAGGCGTAAACGGGCGAGAATTTCGTGAAAAATCAGGCCTCAGAGGGCGTTTCAACCAGCCTTTAGGCAAATTGACATTCGAATTTATCCCTCTATAGTGGTGCGGGCCCTGCGTGGGGGGTCTGTCTGATGATTTCAAGCATTAATAGGAGGCCACATGGCTGACAAAAAAGCGCAGTTGGTCATCGAGGGCAATGCCCCCGTCGAGCTGCCCATTTTAACCGGCACCGTTGGTCCTGATGTTATCGACGTCCGCGGGTTGGGGGCATCCGGCCACTTCACCTTCGACCCCGGCTTCATGGCGACCGCTTCGTGCGAGTCGAAGATCACCTACATCGATGGTGACAAGGGCGTGCTGCTGCACCGCGGCTACCCGATCGAGCAACTGGCCGAACAATCGGACTACCTCGAAACCTGCTACCTGCTGCTCAACGGCGAACTGCCGAATGCCGAGCAGAAGGCCCAGTTCGTCAGCACCGTCAAGAACCACACCATGGTTCACGAACAGCTGAAGTCGTTCTTCAACGGCTTCCGTCGCGACGCCCACCCGATGGCGGTGATGTGCGGCGTGGTCGGCGCCCTGTCGGCGTTCTATCACGACTCGCTGGACATCAATAACCCGCAACACCGCGAAATCTCCGCGGTGCGCCTGGTCGCCAAGATGCCGACCCTGGCCGCGATGGTTTACAAGTACTCCATGGGCCAGCCCATGATGTACCCGCGCAACGACCTGTCGTACGCGGAAAACTTCCTGCACATGATGTTCAACACGCCGTGCGAGATCAAACCGATCAGCCCGACGCTGGCCAAGGCCATGGACCGGATCTTCATCCTCCACGCCGACCACGAGCAGAACGCCTCCACCTCCACCGTGCGCCTGGCAGGCTCCTCGGGTGCCAACCCGTTCGCCTGTATCGCTGCCGGCATCGCCGCACTGTGGGGCCCGGCCCACGGCGGTGCGAACGAAGCCGTACTGACCATGCTCGATGAAATTGGCGATGTCTCGAACATCGACAAGTACATCGCCAAGGCCAAGGACAAGAACGATCCGTTCAAGCTCATGGGCTTCGGTCACCGCGTGTACAAGAACCGCGACCCGCGCGCCACCGTGATGAAGAAGACCTGCGACGAAGTCCTCAGCGAACTCGGCATCAAGAACGATCCGCAACTCGAACTGGCCATGCGCCTGGAAGAGATTGCCCTGACCGATCCGTACTTCGTCGAGCGCTCGCTGTACCCGAACGTGGACTTCTACTCGGGCATCATCCTCAAGGCCATCGGCATCCCGACCAGCATGTTCACCGTGATCTTCGCCCTGGCACGTACCGTGGGCTGGATCTCGCACTGGAAGGAAATGCTCTCCAGCCCGTACAAGATTGGCCGCCCGCGCCAGCTGTACACCGGCTACGAGAAGCGCGACATCGTCGAGCTGAAGGACCGCAAGTAAGCCTTCCGAGCCGAACGCAAAAAAGGCCGCCCCTCGGGGCGGCCTTTTTCGTTGCGATTCAGCGGTACACAGGCGCTCAGGGCTTCTCGGCCCTTTCGCGCAGCCCTTTGAGGGTATTGAACGGCGCATCCACCACGAACTTGTTGGCCAGCCACGACGGCACGCTGCCACCTGGCTCGGTGTGCACCTGGTAGGTCACTTCGGTACTGTCACCCTTGGGCACCAGCTTCCAGAAACCTTGCACCTGGGCAACACGCACATAGCCGCTTTCTTCCGGCAGGTACTTGGGCTGCTCTTCGAGGGTGCGAGTCAAGCTGCCGTCGCTCCCCTGGACCGTGGTGATATGCAATACCGAGTCACGCGGAGTCACCGGCCACGGCGTATTGAACTGGGTGTAGGTCCAGCTCTGGTCACCTTCATGCTTGAGCAGTTTCTGCGATTTGCACTCATGCACCCAGGCACAGGCCCCGGCCACGTCCTCCTGCAGCGCCCTGACCTTGGCCAGCGGTGCCTTGATCAGCGTTACACCACGGTAAGCCTTGTACTTTGAGCCCGGCACTTCGCTCAGCGACACCTTGATGCCGTCCTCGTCCTTGGCCACCTGCCAGCTTTCAGCCCAGGCTGCCGGCGCCAACAGCACACTCAGGCCACACAACACAGCAACACGCTTGAACGATCTCATTATCTTGTTCCTTGTTGTAGAAGATCCGCACAGTCACGCCGCCGTCATTTGCTCCAGCCAACCAATGATGCGAATGGCTTCGTCACGATCACTGCCGCAGACATCCACCTCTGCCTTGAAGCCACCACACACCTTCGGCCGTTCGGGCTTGCCGAACAGGGCACAAAGGTTGTCGGCGGACAGGTGCAGGCAGCGCTCGCCAGCCGGCTTGCCTTGCGGCATGCCCGGGATGGCTGAACTGATGGACGGGGCGATGCAGCAGGCACCGCAGCCCTCACGGCATTTCATGACAACAGGACTCCCAGGAGCAAAGCGGGACGAACATCCCTGGATACTAACCGCTCAAACATACGTTTGAAATTGCCGAGCCGATGAAATCACCAGTGACCCGGCAGTCAGTTGCGGAATTCGAATTCGATGGCCGCGCCCTCTACATCGCGACGGCTGTCGTTGCGCAGCTGCAGCTGCATTTCATTGCTGATCAGCCGGCCATTGAGCTGGAACGGGCTGTCATCGGTGACCGGTTTTCCGCTGAACATGGAAGGCAGCAATGGCTTGCGGGGCGACGGCGCATCGCCAATGTCCGGCTTGAGGTGCTTGACCATGTCGGTCGGCAGACTGAGGTCAAGCTTCGCGGCGGGCACAGGTTGACTGGCCACCTTGCTCACGCCCTTGCTGCGAGTGACAGACTTCTGCTTGGGCTTGGGCTTGACCGCCGACTTGGCTGGCGCTTTGGCAGCAGGTTTCGCCGCCTCCTTGCTCACCGGCTTGGCAGCCTTGCCCTGCTGTACCTGCTCCTTGGCCGGCGGCTGCGCGGCGTGCGCCAAGCCCCCCGAATACCAGGGTAAGGATAAGGACAGAATCAGTGCCAGAGGGCGAAGCGCGTTCATGAATACCGGGAGCAGGCTGGGAAAACGCGTATGCTCCCTGTTCCCCGCTCTTCTGACAAGCCTACATGAGCGAACCAGCCGACTCCCGGCACAGTTGCTGAGCCAGCAAGCCCAGGGTCATTACCGCTCGCTCGGCTTCCTTGTTCCATGGAATACCGCAGTTGAGGCGGATGCAGTGGTTGAATTGCTCGGTATTGCTGAAGATCAGCCCCGGCGCAATGCTGATGCCCTGCTCCAGCGCACGCACGTGCAACTCTTGCGTATTGACCCGCCCAGGCAGGCTGACCCACAGGATAAAACCGCCTGTCGGCCGGGTCATCTGCGTGCCCTCCGGGAAATGCTGCTGCACCGCCAACTGGTAGGCACTGAGGTTCTTGCGATACTCCTGACGGATGTAACGCAGGTGGCGGTCGTAGCCGCCATTTTCCAGGTAGGCCGCCACCCCCATCTGCGTCACGCTGCAGGCCGAGTGCGTGGTGAAGGTCTGCAGGCGCTGGATCTCGTCCTGATAACGGCCGGCGATCATCCAGCCGACCCGAACCCCCGGCGACAGCGTCTTTGAGAAGCTCGAACAGTAGATCACCCGATCGAGGCGGTCGAAGGCCTTGAGCGCCTTGGTCCGCCCCTGCTCGAACATCAGCTCGCCATAGATGTCATCCTCGACGATCTGAATATCGAAGTCCGAGGCCAGGCGCAGCAACTGCTTCTGTCGCTCTTCGGGGATGGTGCCACCCAACGGGTTGCTCAAGCGCGCAGTCAGCACCAATGCCTTGATCGCCCACTGATTGGCAGCCAGCTGCAACGCTTCAAGGCTGATACCGGTGGAGGGATCGCTGGGAATCTCGATCACCTTCAACCCCAGCAAATCGGCCAGCTGCAGCAAACCATAGTAGGTTGGCGACTCGGCGGCGATCAGGTCACCCGGACGCGTCAGCACCCGCAACGACATCTGCAACGCATCGACACAACCATGGGTCACCACCACTTCGCGCGGGTCAACCAGCACGCCGGCATCACGCATGCGAATGGCAATCTGCCTGCGCAGCGGTTCGAAGCCAGGGCTGAACATGTAGCTGAAGGCACGCGGGCTGTGGAAGCGGGTCACCTTGGCGATCTGCTGGTGCAGGGCACGCACCGGCAGGTAATCGACATGGGGCACCGCCGCACCGAAGGGGAACACGCCGTCGCGCCGCGCTTCGGTCAAGACCTGCTGGATGATGCTGGCGCGAGTAACCAGCCCGGGGCGTTCGACCCGGGCGATATCCGGCGTCAGCGCAGTAAGGGCCGGCGTCTGGTGCACATAGTAGCCCGACTGCGGCCGCGCACGAATGAGACCCTGGTCCTCGAGATTGGCATACGCCTGCAGCACGGTGGCATGACTGACGTTGAGCTGGGCGCTCATCTTGCGCACCGAAGGCACCCGCTCACCAGGCTGATAGACACCACGGCGGATGTCATCGGCCAGTTGCTGGGCGATGCGCTGGTACAACAGCAGGTTGGTCATGGCGTGTTCTCGAAGCGCGGACGGGATCGTTGTTCTTGTGCGACTCACAGCTGAGCCAGAATACCGTAACAGTTGCAAAGTGTACTGGGACAGATCGCAGGATAGTCAACAATACAGTTGCGTGACAGCTACAAGATGAACAACAACAGCCGCGCGTCGACGAACGCAGGGAATACAGGGCCGCATCGCGACCCTGTGGGAGCTGGCTCAGCGCGCTGGAGCGAGCTTGCCCTTGTCATCGGAGAAAACGATCTCGACCCGGCGATTCTGCGCCCTGCCCCGCTCCGAGGCGTTGGCCTCGACCGGATACTGGTCGCCATAACCCTCGACTTCGATTCGCTTCTCGTCGATACCCAGGTCAACCAGCATGTCGGCCACCGACTGAGCACGATCGCGCGACAGCTTGAGGTTGTCCTCGGGTGTGCCGGTGCTGTCGGTGTAGCCCTCGATCCGCACCACACGGCGCGGGTTGAGCTGGAGGAACTGCACCAGCTTGAGCACGGTGCGGCTGGCCGAGCTCTTGAGCTCTGCCTGGCCGGTGTCGAACAGCACATCGCCCAGGGTCATCACCAGGCCTCGGTCGGTCTGCTCAGAGGCCAACGCAGCAATCTGCGCCTCGACGAACTTGCCCTGCTGCTGAACGCTGGCCAGCTTGGCCTCACGCAAGGCCAACTGCAGGCGCTGGCGCTCGAGATCAAGCTTGGTCAAGCGCTCCTGATTCGTGGCCAGCTTGGCGTGCTCGGTAGCGATCTGACTGTAACGCTGGCTCAGATAGGCGTAATGACGCACATCGCTGCCAGTACCGATATAGCCGGCCAGGCGCTCTGCCCGACCCAGCGACTCACCGGCGCGGATCACGTCACGCGGCGCACTGCGCAGTACAGCTGAGTCATCCTTGACCTTCTGGAACGCAACGGTGGCGTCATCCAGCGCCGATTCGCTGCGCTGGCTGGCACACCCCTGCAACCCGACCAGTGCCAGCAAGGTCAGCGCGGCCATTGGCTTGAGGCGGCTCATGGCTGCACCTCCAGCTGCTTGCGCAGGCGCTTGACCCGCATCTGCAACAGCTGCAACTGCTCTTCGCTTTTTTGCGTCAGCACAAGGGCCTCGGCCAGGCGTGCATCAAGCTCGGCCTGCTCGGCACGCATGCGCGCATCACGGTAGCTTTCGCTGGCCATATTGGCCTTGGCACGGGCCAGCTTGTCTTCGGCCAGCTTGAACTCCGGCACCTGCTCGGTGGCGCCGACCGCCTTGGCCTGCTGCAGCGCCTGTTCGGTGAGGCGCAGTTGTTCATGGGGCACCGGATCACTGGCACACCCGGCCAGGCCAAACACGGCCAAGGCAAGAATCAGGGGTTGGCTTCTCACACACTCTTCCTACTGTTTAGGGGCGTCCAGCGGCGCCTGCATCTGCGCTTTCCAGCGCTCGACATTGCGCTGCAACACTGCCTCACTCGCCCCGGAGATCGGCAATTCTGTCAGCTTTTTCGCCAGTTGTCCGCGCAACCAGCTGTCGTTGCACGCCGAGTTGTGCGACACCGCCAGGTACAGGCCAGGCCGGTCCACTGGCAGGCCGCGGGCGATCAGGTCGTTGCCCACCCCCAGACTCTGGGCCATGGCCATGCCGGCGTAGCGCCCTGCAAGCACATAGTCGACCTGGCCAAGCACCAGCTTCTGGAACGCCTGGGTCAGGTTCTGCGCGGGCACCAGCTTGAGCTGGGCCTTGGTAAAGGCTTCGAAGGCCGGGGTCAGGCGCGCCTTCTCCGACACGCCGCCCTGGTAACGGGCAAGGTCTGCCGGGCCGTTGAACTCCAGCACCGCGTCGTGCCGGGTCCACACCAGGTATTCGTTAAGCTGCAAAGGGGGATGAATGTAATCCAGCGCAGTGAGCTGGGTAACCTGCATGGGCGTGTCGAGCAGCAGGTCCATGCGCCCGCTGCGCACTTCCTCAAGTGCCTGCTCGCGCTTGCCGGCGTACAGTACTTCGACCTTTACGCCCAACTCCCCCGCCACTTCGCGCAACAGGTCGACATTGGCGCCGATCAGGTGCTTGGGGTCGCTTGGGTCCTGCCAGGAGTAAGGCGGCGCATCCGGACTACCGGTGACCACCAGGCGTTCACACTTGCCGGCTGCCAGCAGCGGTGCCGACAGCAGCGTCAGCACACCGACCAAGATCCCTTTGCTTGCGCGAAACGCCATGCCACCTCTCCCACAACCTTGAAATCAAAAAAAGCCCGACCCCCATGAGGGGCCGGGCTTCTTTATAGGTGAAGCAGACGGATCAGACCAGCTTTTCCAGCTCCGGAACCGCTTCGAACAGGTCGGCGACCAGGCCGTAGTCGGCGACCTGGAAGATCGGCGCTTCTTCGTCCTTGTTGATCGCAACGATCACTTTCGAGTCTTTCATGCCGGCCAGATGCTGGATCGCGCCGGAGATACCAACGGCGATATACAACTGCGGCGCGACGATCTTGCCGGTCTGGCCGACCTGCATGTCGTTAGGCACAAAGCCTGCGTCGACTGCGGCGCGCGAGGCACCGACGGCGGCGCCGAGCTTGTCGGCCAGGCTGTACAGGTGCTTGAAGTTGTCACCGTTGCCCATGCCACGGCCGCCGGAAACGACGATCTTGGCAGCGGTCAGCTCTGGGCGATCGGACTTGGCCAGCTCTTCGCCGACGAAGGCCGATTTGCCGGCATCGTGAGCGGCGGCGACTGCTTCGACAGCAGCCGAACCGCCTTCAGCGGCCACGGCGTCGAAGCCGGTGGTACGCACGGTGATGACCTTGACCGCAGCGCTCGATTGCACGGTGGCGATGGCGTTACCGGCGTAGATCGGGCGCTTGAAGGTGTCGGCGGATTCAACCGAGATGATCTCGGAAATCTGATCGACGTCCAGCAGCGCGGCAACCCGCGGCAGGATGTTCTTGCCGTTGGTGGTGGCCGGGGCCAGCACGTGGCTGTAACCCTTGGCCAGCTCGACGATCAGCGGCGCGACGTTTTCCGGCAGGGCGTGGGCGTAGGCGGCATTGTCGGCAACCAGTACCTTGGCAACACCGGCGATCTTGGCAGCGGATTCGGCAACGCCACCGACGTTTGCGCCTGCGACCAGCACGTGGATATCACCACCGATCTTGGCAGCGGCGGCAACGGTGTTCAGGGTGGCCGGGGCTACGGCACCGTTTTCGTGTTCAGCGACAACCAGGATAGTCATTTAGATTACCTTCGCTTCGTTCTTCAGCTTCTCGACCAGTTCGGCCACCGACTTGACCTTGATGCCAGCGCTGCGGGCAGCAGGCGCTTCGACTTTCAGGGTTTTGGTGGTGGAGGCGATGGACACGCCCAGCGCGTCTGGAGTAACGGTCTCCAGCGGCTTCTTCTTGGCCTTCATGATGTTCGGCAGCGACGCGTAGCGCGGCTCGTTCAGACGCAGGTCGGTGGTGACGATCGCTGGCAGATTCAGCGCAACGGTCTGCAGGCCGCCGTCGATTTCACGGGTGACGTTGACCTTGTCGCCGGCCAGCTCCACCTTGGAGGCGAAGGTGCCTTGGGCGTAGCCAGTCAGCGCAGCCAGCATCTGGCCGGTCTGGTTGTTGTCGCTGTCGATCGCCTGCTTGCCGAGGATGACCAGCTGTGGCTGCTCTTTATCGACAACGGCCTTGAGCGCCTTGGCCACGGCCAGGGAGTTCAGCTCATCGGCAACTTCGACCAGAATGGCGCGGTCGGCACCCAGGGCCAGGGCGGTACGCAGTTGCTCCTGGGCCGTGGTCGGGCCGACGGAAACGACGACGATCTCGCTCGCCACGCCTTTTTCTTTCAGGCGGACGGCTTCTTCCACGGCGATTTCGCAGAAGGGGTT
The DNA here is from genome assembly GCF_009650555.1 of Pseudomonas sp. EMN2. NCBI lineage: Bacteria > Pseudomonadati > Pseudomonadota > Gammaproteobacteria > Pseudomonadales > Pseudomonadaceae > Pseudomonas > Pseudomonas sp. EMN2. Next base: position 51,598 of record NZ_VZZR01000030.1, on the reverse strand, counting down.
CATGGACATCTTGACGTTTGCAAGGTCGACGCCGGAGTTGTCCGCCTTGACGCGAACCTTGACGTTGTAGTCGACCACTCGTTTGACAGCTACAAGAACCTTCATGGATTCCTCGTTACTCTCCGGTGAAAAGAATGTCGCCTGGGGGCTGCCCGGCGAATGCGCGTGGGTACAAGGGCACCTCTAAAAACGTTCCGGAGCCGGCAGAATTCAGATGACCGATCAGTCCTGTTTCGACCCTCAAGGGTAAAACCCGCGGGTCATTTTCTGTCGTGGCGTGTAGACTCCACTACAAAACCTGATTCGGCCCGTAAACCCTGCTCCACGCCTGGTCTTTAGGGGTGCACCTGCGCCCGACGGTCAGCCTACGGCGAGCGTAAAAGCGCTCGTATCTTGACCGTAACACCCCATCCGGTCAATACGCCAAATTGGCCAGCCTTCAGCCGCGTACCAGTGATTTTACTGGGTTCCGGCAAATTCAAACAAACGTTTGTATTGGACCCGCCAAGTGGTGTAGATATAATGCGCGGCCAAGACAAAACGGTGTAGTCCGTCATTCCAGCAGCTACAGCACCAGCCGCTACGCATGACCGCCCCAGCACCCAATAAGACCAAGCAACAGCACGAGCCTTGATGAGTAGGAGAGAACCAGTGGAACGCGAATACATGGAATTCGACGTGGTCATCGTCGGCGCCGGCCCGGCAGGCCTGTCCGCCGCCTGCCGCCTGAAGCAGAAGGCCGCCGAAGCCGGTAGCGAGATCAGCGTCTGCGTGGTCGAGAAAGGCTCCGAAGTCGGCGCCCACATCCTCTCTGGCGCGGTATTCGAGCCGCGCGCCCTGAACGAACTGTTCCCCGACTGGAAAGAGCTCGGCGCGCCGCTGAACACCGAAGTGAAGCGCGACGACATCTATGTGCTGAAAAGTGCCGACAGCTCGACCAAGGTCCCCGACCTGTTCGTGCCCAAGACCATGCACAACCAGGGCAACTACATCATCTCGCTGGGCAACCTGTGCCGCTGGCTGGCCCAGCAGGCCGAGAACCTGGGCGTCGAAATTTATCCGGGCTTCGCCGCCCAGGAAGCACTGTTCGACGACAACGGTGTGGTGCGCGGCATCATCACCGGTGACCTCGGTGTCGACCGTGAAGGCAACCCGAAAGAAGGCCTGTACACCCCGGGCATGGAACTGCGCGCCAAGTACACCCTGTTCGCCGAAGGCTGCCGTGGCCATATCGGCAAGCAGCTGATCAAGCGCTTCGACCTGGACAACGAATCCGACGTGCAGCACTACGGCATCGGCCTCAAGGAAATCTGGGAAGTCGACCCGGCCAAGCACGAGCAAGGCCTGGTGGTGCACACCGCTGGCTGGCCGCTGGATGTGGTGAGCGCCGAGAACACTGGCGGCTCGTTCCTCTATCACCTGGAAAACAACCAGGTGGTGGTTGGCCTGATCGTCGACCTGTCCTACGCCAACCCGTACCTCTCGCCGTTCGACGAGTTCCAGCGCCTTAAGCACCATCCGGTGATGGCCCAGTACCTCGAAGGCGGCAAGCGCATCAGCTACGGCGCCCGCGCCATCTGCAAAGGCGGCCTGAACTCGCTGCCGAAAATGGTCTTCAACGGCGGCGCGCTGATCGGCTGCGACCTGGGCACCCTGAACTTCTCCAAGATCAAGGGCAGCCACACCGCGATGAAGTCCGGCATGCTCGCCGCCGAAGCGGTAGCCGATGCATTGATCGCCGGCAGCGAAGGCGGCGACCAGCTCAACGGCTATGTCAGCGCGTTCAAGGCCAGCTGGCTGCATGAAGAACTGTTCGCCAGCCGCAACTTCGGCCCGGCGCTGCACAAGTTCGGCCCGCTGCTCGGTGGCGCGTTCAACTATGTGGACCAGAACTGGTTCGGCGGCAAGCTGCCGTTCACCCTGCACGACACCAAGCCGGACTATGCCTGCCTGAAGCTGGCCGCCGACTCGCAGAAGATCGACTACCCAAAACCAGACGGCAAGCTCAGCTTCGACAAGCTCAGCTCGGTATTCCTCTCCAGCACCAACCATGAAGAGGAACAACCCTGCCACCTGAAGCTGGCCGACCCGAACATCCCGATCGCCAGCAACCTGCCGCTGTACGACGAACCGGCGCAGCGTTACTGCCCGGCCGGCGTGTATGAGGTGATTACCCAGGAAGACGGCAGCAAGCGCTTCCAGATCAACGCGCAGAACTGCGTGCACTGCAAGACCTGCGACATCAAGGACCCGGCCCAGAACATCACCTGGGTCACCCCTGAAGGCGCCGGCGGGCCGACCTACCCGAACATGTAAGGCCTGCCCTCGCAGCAATGAAAAGCCCCCTGGCCGCAAGGCCAGGGGGCTTTTTCGTATCAGGCGGTCCTGACTTCCTCGAACAGCTCGGGGTGGCGGTCGAGCAGCTTGAGCAGCTTGATCAACGCCACTGGCGGCGTGGTTTTACCATTTTCGTAGCGGGAAAAGGCGTTGACCCCACCACCGAAAATTTCACCTGCCTCACGCTGGTCGAGGTCGAATTTCTTACGCACGGCGCTGATGAAAGCTGGATCGACCAGGGCGGTATTGATCCGACGCTCAAAGGCCGACATCTGCTCACTGACACGCATGGCTTCGTCGTGGCTCAGCACCGCCTCACCACAGGCAGAGCAGTAATCGCCACTGACACCCTGGATCAGAGTCAACTCTCCTTTGTAGCGATAGGGCATGTCCTGAGTATCTGGCGCAAGCTCCGCACCACCGCAGATCGGGCATCTCATGATTACAGCTCCTTGAAGGACACGATGAGCACGTCATCGACCACTGACAATTTCAGGTAAACGTAGCCGACTGCCGTGAGCGGACGGTATACGTCCTGCCAGACGCGGTGTTCCGTATAGCAGGTCATGCTTTTGTAAAAATCAGTACGTTCCAGACTGCTGATCACTTCGAGCATTCCTGGGAAATCCAGGCCCAGCGACCTGGCACCTCTTAGTGCAGCAGAAGTCGGACTGACCCGCTGCACAGCAACCAGCGCTTTTACCCGCTCCAGCGGACAATGCGGCATTCTCTTTTCCATGAGAAATTAACCTTTCAGGTTAAATTTAGCTAATAGGGATTCCCAATAGCCACCACCCGAAAGTCTGCCTAACCACCCACCAGCCGGTGTCGGCTCATTTGTCACCACACATGATGGGCATGGGCTCCGCGCCGAATGCCAACGGCTCACGACGCCCGAAATACAGCGACGTCAGCACCCCGACCATGCCCATGATCAGACAAAAGCCGACACACACCCACGGGCTCCACGGCATCAGCGCAATCAACGCCAACGGTGTGGTACTGGCCCACAGGGCATAGGCGATGTTGTAGGTGAACGAAATCCCCGACACCCGGATCTGTGCCGGGAACAGCCCGACCATCACCGACGGCACCACCCCCACCACCCCGCAGGACAACCCGGCCAGCGCGTAGGCCAGCCAGGTCATGCCCCACTGCCCCACCAGGCTTGCGTACAGCGCGCCGATCCCCAGCGGCAGCGCCAGGCTGTAGATCATCAATGCACGCCAGGCACCGATGCGATCGACCAGCAACCCGGCCAGCACGCAACCAATGTTGAGAAAGACGATGCCCACGCTGCTCAAGGCAAAGGTGTGCCCGGCCGTCATGCCGAAACGCTGCTGCATCACCGTCGGCGTGATGACCACCAGCACCACCACTGCCGAGGTGAGCACGCAGGTCAGCAACGCCGCTGGAATCAGCGCCCGGCGATGCTCGCCAAGCACACTGCGCAGCGGGAAGGCCACCGGCTGCTGCCGCTGTTCGCGCAGGGCGAGAAACACCGGCGTCTCGCTCAGCCAGCGGCGCAGCCACACACCGATCACGCCGAACACGCCGCCCAGCAGGAACGGGAAGCGCCAGGCGTAATCGAGTATTTCCTGGGCGGTATAGAGCTGCGCCAGCAGCGTCGCGGTCAGCGCGCCAAGCAGATAGCCAAAGGTCAGCCCCGCCTGAAGAAAGCCCAGCGCATAGCCTCGCCGCCCTGCTGGTGCATGCTCGGCCACGAAGGTCCAGGCACTCGGCACCTCGCCTCCCACCGCAGCCCCTTGCAGGATGCGCAGGGCCAACAGGATCAGCGGCGCGGCGTAGCCGATGTCGGCGTAGGTCGGCATCACACCGATCAACAGGCACGGCAATGCCATCATCAGGATGCTCAGGCTGAACACCCGCTTGCGCCCCAGGTGGTCGGCGAAATGCGCCATGAGAATGCCGCCCAAAGGCCGCGCCAGGTACCCGGTGACGAAAATCCCGAAGCTTTGCAGCAAACGCAACCACTCTGGCATCTCGGGCGGGAAAAACAGCTGGCTGAGGGTCAGCGCAAAAAACACGAAGATGATGAAATCGTAGATTTCCAGGGCGCCGCCCAGCGCCGCCAGGCCCAGGGTCCGGTGGTCGCCGCGGCTGAAGCCGGGTACGCGGGCGTTATCGATGGCAGTCATGGCAGGTCCGCAGATCGGCAAAAGGCCAAGAGGATAGCAAATGCCGATAACCCGGGCCGAGTCAGGAACTGCGGCTGAAAACGGTCTGGCCGAAATTCATGCGCTGCTTGCCGTAACCGGCTGCGCCGCAAAGGCTGGCCGGCAAGGGTACCTGTCCGATCACCACCGGCAGGTCGATGATCGCCATGAACGACCCCAACGCCTCGCAATCAGGCACCCTTGGCAGGCTGATGCTCACCGCCTGACGCTCGCTCTGCGGCACGGCAGGCACCTTCAGTTGCTGCGAGTGATACAACAAGGCGTGCTGGATCTGCGCACTGACCCGGCAGAAGCGCGCCAGGTCGACGCCCGCATGGCTGGCCAGTTCGATGTTGCCGACCAGCAGGTTGAACGGCAGCAGGGCACTGTGCACCAGACGCTGCAGATCGTCGAAGCTCTCCACCGGGGCGATGCGGTAATACCCCAGGCCATTGAGCAGCCGCTCCAGCTGCAGGCGCTGGTCGGGGTGTTCGTCAGCGATGAGGATGCGCAGGGATTTGTTGGGCATCGTCTGCACCTGGCCGCAAGGTGATGAATGGGCTCCATGACCGTACTGCGCCAGAACAGGCAAACGTCAGGCAGGCCGCCTGATCGGGTCTTTATTGATAGTTGTCTTGAAACAACTGGAAATCAAGTTGCCAGCACAGGAAATTTTCACCTGCACTTCACAAAGTATTCACGACTCCCACTGACGCATGCGCAAGCGACAATGCTTCATGGCATTGACGATGTGCTTCTCCACCAGGCTGCGGGAAATCCCCAGGCGCTCGGCAATCTGCGGGTGCGACAGGCCATCTAGCTTGCGCAACAGGAAACAGTCACGGCACACCACGCTCAACTCATCCAGGGCTTGCTGCATCAAGGCCAGGCGCTGGTCCTGCTGCATGCTTTGGGTCAGTGCCGGGCTATGCCAACGCTCGTCGCTGTCGAGCACCTCCAAAGGCTCGGCCTGGCGCACCAGGTGGCGCCGGTGGCGGTCGACCACCAGGTTCAGCGCGGTGCGGTACAAAAACGCCCGCGGGTGCTCGATCTGCTCGCCCTCAGTACGCTCCAGCACCCGCAGGTAGGCGTCATGGGCCACATCTTCCGCCGCCTGGCGATTGCCCAGGCGTGCCGAGAGAAAGCTCACCAATTCGCGATAGTAGTGTTCCACGACGGTACCTGGCCTTTCCCTGCGCAAACGCTGACATGGCATGGGCAGCGGGTAGGAGTGAAGTAAGCGAACGATCTTACAAATTATAATTATTCTCAGCAACATGGATGCTGGCCTTTAGCCCGGTTAAATCGGCATGCCGCAGGTTCGTTTAACTGGGACCCCCGAGCGCGCCGTGCATGGCCGCGCCCGGCCACTCCCTTCGGCTGGAAGCCCGCATGACACGCACAACCGCCCCCCGTCGCCGTCTGCTTATTGCAGCCCTGGGCCTGCTTGGCCTGGGCAGCCTGCTGGCCTGGACCACCCTGCCCCTGGGCGGTGCGCCGGTCAGCACCGTGCCGGTGACCCGCGCCGATATCGAAAGCAGCGTCACTGCCCTCGGCACCCTGCAACCGCGCCGCTATGTCGACGTCGGTGCCCAGGCGTCCGGGCAGATCCGCAAGCTGCATGTTGAGGCCGGCGATGAAGTTCGCGAAGGCCAGTTGCTGGTGGAGATCGACCCCTCCACGCAAAAGGCCAAGCTCGACGCCGGCCGCTACTCCATCGAAAACCTCAAGGCGCAACTCGCCGAGCAACGCGCCCAGTACCTGCTGGCCCAGCAGCAGCACCAACGTCAGCGCGACCTGGCCGCCGCCGGCGCCAGCCGCCAGGAAGACCTGCAAACCGCCCAGGCGCAGCTGAAAGTGACCCAGGCACGCATCGACATGTACCAGGCCCAGATCCTCCAGGCCCAGGCCAGCCTGCGCAGCGACGAGGCGGAACTTGGCTACACGCGCATCTATGCCCCCATGAGCGGCACCGTAGTGGCCGTGGACGCCCGCGAAGGCCAGACCCTCAATGCCCAGCAACAAACCCCGCTGATCCTGCGCATCGCCAAACTGTCGCCGATGACCGTCTGGGCCCAGGTATCCGAAGCCGACATCGGCAAGGTCAAACCCGGCATGACCGCCTACTTCACCACCCTGGCAGGCGGCAAACGCCGCTGGGCCAGCACCGTGCGCCAGATCCTGCCGATCCCGCCCAAGCCGCTGGATCAGAGCGCCCAGGGCGGCGGCAGCCCGGCCAGCGCCACGGCCGGCACCACCGGCAGTAAGGTGGTGCAGTACACCGTGCTGCTCGACGTCGACAACCCCGACGGCGCCCTGATGGCCGAGATGACCACCCAGGTGTTCTTCGTCGCCGGCCAGGCCAGCCAGGTACTCAGCGCCCCGCTGGCTGCACTTGAAGACACGCCTGACGACGGCCTGCGCCTGGCCCAGGTACTCAAGGCCGACGGCAAGGTCGAGGCGCGCCAGGTACGCATCGGCCTGAGCGACCGCCTGCGCGTGCAAATCCTCGACGGCCTGCACGAAGGCGAACGCCTGGTGATCGGCTCGCCGACCAGCGGAGGTTGAGATGAGCACGCCCCTGATCGAATTGAGCGACATCTACAAGGCCTACGGCGGCATCGACTCACCGAAGGTCGAGGTGCTGCGCGGCATCAGCCTGAGCATCCACCCCGGCGAGTTCGTCGCCATCGTCGGCGCTTCGGGCTCCGGCAAGTCGACCCTGATGAACATCCTCGGCTGTCTCGACCGCCCGACTTCCGGCAGCTACCGCTTCGCCGGCCGCAACGTCGCCGAGCTGGACAGCGACGAACTGGCCTGGCTGCGCCGCGAGGCGTTCGGCTTCGTGTTCCAGGGCTATCACCTGATCCCTTCGGGTTCGGCCCAGGAAAACGTCGAAATGCCGGCCATCTATGCCGGCACGCCGCCGGCCGAACGCCATGCGCGGGCCCATGCCCTGCTCGAACGCCTGGGCCTGGCCAGCCGCACCGGCAACCGCCCGCACCAGCTCTCCGGCGGGCAGCAACAACGCGTGTCTATCGCCCGGGCGTTGATGAACGGCGGCCATATCATCCTCGCCGACGAACCCACCGGCGCCCTGGACAGCCACAGCGGCGCCGAAGTGATGGCCCTGCTCGACGAACTGGCCAGCCAGGGCCACGTGATCATCCTGATCACCCACGACCGCGAAGTCGCCGCCCGCGCCCAACGGGTGATCGAGGTACGCGACGGCCAGGTGGTCAGCGACTCGGCCACAGAACAACCCGCCGACGCCCCCGCCCGCCACCTGCAGGCCGACGACCTGCGCCAACGCCTGGACAGCGGCGCCAGCCATAAAGGCGCCTGGAAAGGCGAAATGATCGAGTCGCTGCAGGCCGCCTGGCGGGTGATGTGGGTCAACCGTTTTCGCACCGCGCTCACCCTGCTCGGCATCGTCATCGGCGTGGCTTCGGTGGTGGTCATGCTGGCGGTCGGCGAAGGCAGCAAACGCCAGGTGATGGCACAGATGGCCGCCTTCGGCTCGAACATCCTCTACCTCAACGGCAAACGTGCGACCGAGCGCGAGCCCGCAGGCATCGTCACCCTCGACGATGTGGCCGCCATCGCCGAGCTGCCCCAGGTGAAACACGTCATGCCGGTGATCGGCGACAAGCTGATGGTGCGCCAGGGCAACAACAGCCAGCAGTTCTATGTGGGCGGCAACAACACCTGGTTCCCCGAGATCTTCAATTGGCCGGTGGTCGAAGGCAGCTTCTACAGCGAGGCCGACGAAGCCAGTGGCGCCGCCGTGGCGGTGATCGGGCAGAAGGTCCGCAACAAGATGTTCGGCGAGCAGAGCAACCCGCTCGGCCAATACCTGCTGATCGGCAACGTGCCGTTCCAGGTGATCGGCGTGCTGCTCGCCAAGGGCGCCAGCTCCGGCAGCGAGGACAGCGACGAACGCATCGTGGTGCCCTACTCGGCCGCCGCCATCCGCCTGTTCGGCAGCGGCGACCCCGAATACATCGCCATCGCCGCCCAGGACTCCAGGCGCGTACACGAGACCGAACAGGCGATCGAGCACCTGCTGCGCCAGCGCCACCAAGGCAAGCATGATTTCGAGCTGACCAACGACGCCGCGCTGATCCAGGCCGAGGCGCGCACCCAGAACAGCCTGTCGCTGATGCTCGGGGCGATCGCCGCGATTTCCCTGCTGGTCGGAGGCATCGGCGTGATGAACATCATGCTCATGACCGTGCGCGAACGCACCCGCGAGATCGGCATCCGCATGGCCACCGGCGCCCGCCAGCGCGACATCCTGCGCCAGTTCCTCACCGAAGCGGTGATGCTGTCGATGGTCGGTGGCGTCACCGGCATCATCCTCGCCCTGGCCATCGGCGGCAGTCTGCTGCTGGCCGATATCGCCGTGGCCTTCGCCCTGCCCGCGATCATCGGTGCCTTCGCCTGCGCCGTGGTGACCGGCGTGGTGTTCGGCTTCATGCCGGCCCGCAAGGCCGCCCGCCTAGACCCGGTCAAAGCCCTTACCAGCGAATAATCCATGACGATCCCCAGCCGCATCAGCCTGTTGACCCTGAGCCTGTTCCTGGCCGCCTGCAGCACCCCGCCGCCACCGGCGTCGGGTATCGACGCCCCACCCGCCTGGCAAGGCGCCAGCGAAACGACGCAACCCTGGCCGGACAGCCACTGGTGGAGCGCCTTCGCAAGCCCTGTGCTTGACCAGTTGATCGAACGCGCACGGCAAAACAGCTACGACCTCGCCGCCGCCACCGCCCGGGTGCGCCAGGCCCAGGCCAGCGCGGTGATCGCCGGCGCCCCCTTGCTGCCAGAGCTGCAACTGGGCCTGGATGCCAGCCGCCAGCGCCTGCTGCGCGGTGACGGCAACGACCAGCTCGACGCCAGCAGCAGCGAACGCACCAGCACCTCGTTCGGTACACGCTTGAGCGCCAGCTACGAGATCGACTTCTGGGGTGGCCTGCGCGCCGCCCGTGACAGCGCCCTGCGCAGCCTGGACGCCAGTCGCTTCGAGCGCCAGACCGTCGAACTGACCCTGGTCAGCGCCGTGGCCGACAGCTACCTGCAGGGCCTGGCCCTGGATGAACAACTGCGCATCGCCCGCCTCAACCTCGACAACGCCCGCGACGTGCTCGGCCTGGTCGAGAGCCGCGAGCGCGCCGGCTCCGCCACCCGTCTGGAACTGGCCCAGCAACGCAGCCTGGTGGCCGCCCAGGAACGCCAGTTGCCGTTGCTCGAACAGCGCCGCCAGGACAACCGCATCACCCTGGCCACCCTGCTGGGTGACCCGGTGCAGGCACTGCCCGGTGGCAACGAGGTGATTGGCGCGCTGCGCTGGCCGGTGATCGGCAGCGGCGTGCCCAGCGAACTGCTGAGCCGACGCCCGGACATCGCCGCTGCCGAAGCCCGCCTGGCCGCCGCCAGCGCCGACGTGCAGGTAGCCAGGGCTGCCATGCTGCCGCGCCTGGTCCTGGGCGCCAACCTTGGCAGTGGTTCCAGGACCTTTGCCAACATTTTCGACAGCCCCTACTACACCCTCACCGCCGGCCTTACCGCGCCCATCTTCAACAACGGCCGCCTGCGCGCCCAGCGCGAGCTGGCCAGCGCCGAGCAGCAGGAACTACTGGAGGCGTACCGCAGCAGCATCCTGGCCGGTTTTTCCGATGTCGAGAAAGCCCTCAACGCCATCAATGGCGTGGAGCGCCAGCGCCAGTGGCAAGACCAGGAAGTGCAGCAGGCGCGCATCGCCTTCGACCTCGCCCAGCAGCGTTATGCCGCCGGTGCCGAAACCTTGCTGAGTGTGCTGGAAACCCAGCGCACCCTGTACCTGGCCCAGGATGAGCAGGCGCAACTGTACCTCGCACGGCTGCAGGGCAGCGTGGCGTTGTACAAGGCGTTGGGTGGGGGTTGGCAGGCGCCGCAGGCGTTGGCCGAAACTCGGCCATAAAGACAGCGCCGCCCCCCTGTAGAAGCGGCCTTGTGCCGCGATAGGGCCGCGTAGCGGCCCCAGGATTTCAGCGTAACCGCACAAATCGCCGGGGCTGCTGCGCAGCCCTATCGCGGCACAAGGCCGCTCCTACACATCAAGTCGCGATGTTCTTCATCGACAGGTGCCGCGCATACCAGGGCCGTTGCGGCACCTTGCGCAGCAACCCGTCGATCTTGTCGTCCTCACCGAAGGTGATGCGCAACGCCAGCTTCATGACCTCCACATCCATCTCCACCGACTTGCCCGGGCGCGTGCCCGGCTCGGTGCTGCAGCCATGGGTATCCGGCCCCAGCCACGGGTCATCGACCTCCACCCAACGGCCAGGGGCGAACCAGGCCACACCATTGACCTGCTGGCGCCGAACCTGGCCAGGGTGATAGCGCTCGTGGGCGCGGAACCAGTCGTCGATGCGGTCGTCGATCCAGCCATGGAAGGCCCAGAACACCGGGTTGACGTGGGACGAGAACGGGTCACCGAGAAAATCGTTTTCACGCTCGAACCAGCGCGCGGCGAAGTCCGCAGGGTCGCGGGCGAAGGGCACCGGCGCGCTGTTGATCGGGTCACGCGGCACCGACGCCCAGCACATGTGCAACCAGTCGTGCAGATTCATCTCAAGCTCGGAGCCGAAGGCCCCCAGCGATAGCTTCGACAGGTACTGCGGGTCCTGGTATTGCGACTCCCACACCTGGAAGTTGCTGCAGAACGTTTCACCCGCCTTGATCGCCGCCACCCACTGGCCGTAGGCCTCGTCCTCGGGCGCCTGCCAACTGGGCGGCACGCGGTGGCCGTCGTGGTTGTCGTGGTAGCGGGCAAAGCCTGCGCGGTCGAACTCCACGCTCGGTTGCGGCAGCGGGAAACGCTGCCAGGACGGCAGGTCCTGCAGGGTGCGGGCATGCATCAGCATGTGCCGATGCATGAACAAGAAGTCGATGCCTGAACCATTGCGGTGCTTGCGCGGGCCACGGGCATCGCGCTCGCGGTCGCGCGGGCCGGGCTGCCAGCCCAGGCCACGCAGCGCGTTGTGCTTCTCCACGGGCAGCTTGTGCCACTGATCGCGGGTCGCGTGCCAGAGCTGGTGGAACAGCCGATGCTCGGCGCCGATCACCCAATCCTGCATCTGCGCGGTGTAGGGCAGGCGCTCGCGCGCTTCGGGGAATGGGCGCTTGACCGCGACGAAGCGGCTGTCCTGCAACGGCAGCGTCAGCGGGCGGTCCAGGCGCTGGATGCGGCCACTGAGGGTGCCTGGGCCGGCATTGGCAAAGGTGCCCCACACCTCATCGAGGCTGGCCACGCATTCATAGCCCGGGCCGCCGTGCTGGCCGATCAAGCGCCAGCGCACCTGGCCGCTGCTGGCACCCACCAGGTCGCCAAGCACCCGGTAGGCCGCCTCGCCGTCGCCACGCAGGCGCTCGCCGGTATCGACGAAACCCCGTAACCCGCGACCCTTGGTGGCGACATCGAGGAACATCTCCACCCCTTCCTTGGGCAGGCCGTCAAGGCCACCATCGGCGCCGGCAAAGCGGATGTCCCAGACCCCACGCAGCAAGTCTGCCAGCACCTGCCCGGCAGCGTCGGCCAGCTCGACGCTGGCCTCGCCCGGCGTGACCACATCGTCCTGTGGATCGTGGGTCAGCTCCTTGTGCGCGTAATAGGCCGCCGTGCCGGCAGCGCCCGCTACCGCCAGGCCTGCGATGAATCCTCGTCGAGAAATTGTCATTGCGCCTCAATCCGTCTCCGCGTGCCGCGGCTTCTATCCAAGCTAGGACGGATCTCGGCCGGGTAAATTTAGCGGCCAAGGCGCTCGTCTGTTGAGTATCTCCCGTTGCCAGAGGTACCCCCATGACCTCCCTGCTTGCCCGCCTGATCCGCCCCAGCAAGGCCACTGCCTACCGGATCTTCGACATCGAGCTCAAGGCCATCGTGGCCCTGAGCCCCTCGCTGTGCCGCTTCGTCTTCAGCGGCCCTGACGTGGCCCAGATGACCACCCTGGCCCCCGACCAGCGCATCAAACTGTTCTTCCCCACCCCTGCGGGCGCTGCGCCCAACCTGCCCAAGGACGGCCAGTGGCAACAGGCGCGCCGCCACCTGGCGCCGCAGGACACGCCGCCGATGCGCACCTACACCATTCGCGCCCTGCGCCGAGAAACCTGTGAAGTGGATGTGGACTTCGTCCTGCATGGGGTGAACGGCCCGGCGTCGGCCTGGGCGACCACCGCCAGCATCGGCGACCGCCTGCAGATGGTCGCCCCCAACCTGGCCTATGCCGGCGACCCAGGCGGCTATGAATGGAAGCCTCCGCACAACGCCCGGCACATTTTGCTGGTGGGCGACGAAACCGCCCTGCCGGCCATCGCCGGTATCCTCGAACAGCTGGCCGATACTGCCCCCGAGCTGGCGGTCGAAGCCTTCATCGAAGTGCCCCTGGAAGACGACTGCCTGCCCCTGCGCCACAGCCCGGCGACTCGCCTGCACTGGCTGCCCCGCGACCTGCTGCGCAGCGAGCACGGCCAGGCCATGCGTCACGCCGTACAGGAGCTGGCCAGCCTGCCCGCTGCGCGCAGCACAGTGTCGGGCACGCTGGAGGACGTTGACATCGACACACAGCTGCTCTGGGAACTGGCCAGTGGCGAGAGCAATGGTTTCCATGCCTGGATCGCCGGTGAATCAGGAGCGGTGATGGATATCCGCCGACACCTGATCAAGACGCGCGGCCTGCCACGCGAAAGCCTGACGCTGATGGGCTACTGGCGCGCCGGGCGGGTACTGGACTGAAAACCACTGGGGCCGCATTACGCGGCCCCAGTGGTTGTCATGGTTCACTTCAACCTGCAGCAACCGCCGCCCGCACCGCTTCGGCAAACCGCCCCGCCACTTCGTCGATCTGCTCGGCGCTGATGATCAACGGCGGCAGGAAGCGCACCACCGCGCCATGTCGCCCGCCCAGCTCGAGGATCAACCCACGGCGCAGGCATTCACGCTGCACCTTCGGCGCCAGGGTGCGACAGGCCGGCGGATGGCCCTGGGCATCGAGTTTGCCGGCCGGGTCCACAAGCTCCACCCCCAGCATCAAGCCACGACCACGAATGTCGCCCAGCTGCGGATAATCCTGCTGCAGGCGTTGCAGGTGGCCACGCAGGCGTTGGCCCATGGCCTCGGCGTGCTCGCACAGACGGTGCTCGACCAGGTAGTTGATTACCGCCGAGCCTGCGGCCATGGCCATCTGGTTGCCGCGGAAGGTGCCGGCATGCGCGCCCGGCAACCACTGGTCGAGCCAGTCACGGTAGACCATCACCGCCAGCGGCAGGCTGCCACCGATGGCTTTCGACAGCGTGACCACATCCGGGACGATGCCGGCATGCTCGAAGGCAAACATCCGCCCGGTACGGGCAAAGCCGCTCTGGATCTCATCGACGATCAGCGCCACTCCGGCCTGCTCGGTGATACGGCGCAGGCCACGCAGCCACTCGATGTCCGCCGGGATCACGCCGCCTTCGCCCTGCACCACCTCGACGATCACCGCCGCAGGCAGCGCAACGCCGGCCTCGGGATCGTTCAGCAGGTTTTCCAGATAGTGCAGGTTGGCGCGCACGCCCGCCTCGCCGCCCAGGCCGAACGGGCAACGGTAGTCGTAAGGGTATGGCAGGAACTGCACGCCATTGTTGAGCAGTGCGCTCAGCGGCTTTTTCGGCCCCAGGCTGCCCATCAGGCTCTGCGCGCCCTGGGTCATGCCGTGGTAGGCCCCCTGGAACGCCAGCACCGTGCTGCGCCCGGTGGCGGTACGCACCAGCTTCAATGCAGCTTCCACCGCATCGGTACCGGTCGGGCCGCAGAACTGGATCTTCGCCTCGCTGCGCAGCGCCTCGGGCAGCACCCCGAACAGGTCCTGGACGAAACGGTCCTTGACCGGGGTGGTCAGGTCCAGGGTGTGCAGCGGCAGCTCATCGGCCAGCACACGTTGGATCGCCTCGGTCACCACCGGATGGTTGTGCCCCAGCGCCAGGGTGCCGGCGCCGGCCAGGCAGTCGATGAACTGGCGGCCCTCGACGTCCTCGACGAAAAGGCCACGGGCGCGCTTGAGCGCCAGCGGGATGCGCCGCGGGTAGCTGCGCGCGTTGGACTCCTGCTGCTGTTGGCGCAGCAGCAGCGGCGAGTCGTTGAATTCATACAGGGCCTGCGGCGCGTTGGCCGGCAGGACCTGAGCAAGGCTGGAAGCGGTCGACATCGGAAAAACCCTCGCAAGCAAGCGAATGTGCCCGCCACGCCCCTGTAACCGGATGTGTGTCGGGTTGTTATCGCTTGGAAAACGCTTGGGCGAGGGACGGATTTAGCGCTTGCCGTGGGATTTGTTGTGGCAATGCCGCTCTGATTCCAGTGTAGGAGCGGCCTTGCAAGTTCATTGTGGGAGCCGGCTTGCCGGCGATGAAGCCAACGCCGCTCAGCTGGCCGAGCGCGCCGGCACCTTCAACCACACCCGCAACCCATCAGCCTGGCTGTCGAAACGCAGGCTGCCCGCGCAACGCTGGGCAATGGCCTGGACAATCGCCAGGCCCAGGCCGCATCCACCACTCTGGCTGTTGCGCCAGAAGCGTTCGGTGAGGTGCTCGAGGTCTTCCTGGGCAATCCCTGGGCCATGGTCGCGCACCATGAAACCCACCTGCCCATCCTGCGTCTGCACTTCCAGCTCCACCGCCGCATCGCCACCGTGACGCAGGGCGTTGTCCAGCAGGTTACGCAGCGCCGCCACCGCCAAGGGCGCCGGCATGCCGAGGTAGACCTTGGCCGCCTCCTGGGGCAAACGCAGCAGGATGCGCCGGTTATCACCACCGCCTGCGTCCTGAACCGCCTGCAAGGCCACCTGCTCGGCGCTGCACTGTACGCCGTCGTCGAACGATAGGCTGCCCTCGACCCGGGCCAGCATCAGCAGTTGTTCCAGTGTGCGGTGCATGCGGTCGGCGCCTTGCTCGGCATGCTCCAGCGCCTGCTCGCGTACCGCGCCGTCGGTCATGCGGGCCACTTGCAGGTGGGTCTTGATCGCGGTCAGCGGGCTGCGCAGCTCGTGGGCGGCATCGTCGGTCAGGCGCCGCTCGCGCTCGAGGGTCTGGGCAATGCGCAGGAACAGCTGGTTCTGGGTGTCGAGCAACGGCTGCAGTTCGCTGGGCAGGCCCGCCACCTGCAACGGCTCGACACTGTCGGCGCGCCGCCTGCGCAACGCGTCGCGCATGCGGTTGAGCGGTTCCAGGCCTTTGCCCAGGCCGATCCACAGCAGCCCCAGGCTACCCAGCAAGGCCATCAGCACTGGCGCCGAGGCGGCCAGCAGGATCGACTGGTTCAGCGCCTCGCGCTCCTGGTGGCGGTCAGCCGTGGTGATCCGTACATCGCCGTGGTTGTAGGTGAAGGTGCGCCAGGAGGCGCCCTCGATGGTCTGGTCACGGAAGCCGCTGCGCTGATCGTCCATCGCCCCGTCGTGCTTGTGATTACTGGCCAGCACCTCACCGCGCAGCGAGCTGACCTGGCAGGCCATGCCGTCCGGCACGCTCAGCTGGTCGGCGGCAAAATGCGCCTCCTCGCCCTTGGCCGCCAGCGGCTGCGGCAACTGGTCGATGAGCCCGGCGACCATGCGTGCCGAGGCCACCAGGCGTTGGTCAAGGGAAAACATCATCTGCTGACGCAGGTCGCGCAACATCCACGCCGCCGCCAACGCCCAGATGATGATGAACACGCTGCCAAGAATCAGCGACAGCCGCACCCGCAAGCTCATGACGAAGCCCCCTCCGGCGCCTGCGCCGGCCCCAGCCGATAGCCCAGCCCGCGCACCGTCTCGACGATGCCATTGCCCAATTTGCGCCGCAGGTGGTGGATATGCACGTTCAACGCATTGCTCTCGACCTCGTCGCTGAAGCCGTAGACGCAGTCCTTGAGCTGTTCGCTGGACAGCACCCGCCCGGGGTTCTGCAACAGCGCCTGCAACAGTGCCTGCTCGCGCCGCGACAAGTCGACCGGCTGCCCGGCCAGGGTAGCCATGCAACTGCTCGGGTCATAACACAGCGGGCCATGCTCGATCACGTTGACCGCCCGCCCCGCCACCCGCCGCACCAGGGTGTGCAGGCGAGCCGCCAGTTCTCGCAGGTCGAACGGCTTGAGCAGGTAGTCGTCGGCGCCGGCCTGCAGCCCGTCGACCCGGTCGCTGACCGCATCCCGCGCGGTCAGCACCAGCACCGGCAGCGCCTCGCCCTGCTGGCGCAGGCGACGCAGCAGCTTCAGGCCGTCCTCGTCGGGCAGGCCCAGGTCGAGGATAATCACATCGAACTGCGCAGCCTGCAGCATCTGCCGCGCCTGTGACGCATTGCCCACCCGGTCGACGGTGAAGCCCTGGGCCGTGAGCCCGGCGCAGATGCCGCTGGCGATCAGGTCGTCGTCCTCGCAGAGTAGAACGTGCATGGTGGGGGCTCCTGGGGTGGGGAAGCGGGTATTGCACAGGATGGTGATTAAGGGGGGATTATGAGGGAGGGGGCTGAGTGAATGTTAGTAACATAATTCCTCGGGAGCGGCCACGTCGTTCGCAGACTGCCGACAGCATTATTTACTGATTCAGTTGCTTTGAGATCTAGTTTCAATCCAGCATATCTGCCGGCATTATGCACTGCATTATCTATAGCTCACCTGCGGCTTTCGCACCAGCTAACCGGTAATAACGACCTCTATATCTCCTCCTCTAATAACAACCGCCCCCCAATCGCCTGACAAAGCATACCAGCCATCCCCACCATTAAATTTGTCTATATTTCCATAATCAGACTCACCGGACGAGTCTGAAAAAACTAAAAACCTTCTATCTAGCCACTCAAAAGCGCCTACATTTAGAAAGCGTAACGAAACCCTTCGATAGCAATAATATTCCCCCTCTTGAGGCTTCTCATATTTCGAGTGCTTTTCAGTAAGCACAGCCTCTAACTCAAAGACCAGCGAATTCACCCCTTCATCAATGGCCAATACGTAGCTATCTTCGAGGTAAATATCTGAAAGCAAAGGCTCTTCATAATAATTCATATAAAAACCTCACAAATCAAAATCAATTGAAGTGTGATTTCCCGGGCTTTTCCTAGTTACCGGATTGCCAAAAGCATCTATTCTTTGGCCTGTTGCGTCTTTGAACTCTACATGCGGACCAGCACTTCCCGGAGCACGTGAGCTACCTTGTTTAATTGTTACACGAGGAACGCCATTTTCGTCAACGTATTTTAGAGGCCCCCCATCGGTCTGGGTGGCTTTCCAGCCCTTGTTTTCCGCATATTGCCTCAGCTCACTAGCCTTTGGCGTTCGACCAGCTTCAAAAAGCTTATCAACGCCTTTTACACGCCCCTCCGACGCAGAAGCTCTAATATCGATAACATGATCGAAGCGACCGATTACCCTGGAAAACGATAACCCGGTCCGCTGAATCAGCTCAGACGGCGTTGGGGAGGACGGAGTTATCGCCCCCGAATCCCCCTTGAAGACAGTACTAGCCCCGTTCTTGACACCCAGCGTGGCCATACCCAATAGGCCAAATACCATGTTGCCGGCCGCATTCCACTTGTCCCCCTCGAAGGCCTGTTTGGCCCCTTGCGTGGCTTGCAGAGCGCCGTTGGTAGCCGCTGTCGCCCGAATCGCACTGCCAATCGATCCACCCAGGAAATAGATGGCTGGATCGCCAAGGCTGGCCATTCCCTGAAGCTCTTGGCCAATGCGCAACGCATGTTTAGCGTCCAGGTAAGTCCGCTCGTCGATGCTCCTCTCGTGCGGCCAAAGCGCCCCCAACAACCCCAACTGACTGCGCTGCGCATCGGCCCAGACCAGTTTGTGCTCCTTGCTCCCGGCGTAGGGGTAGCCGTAACCGAACACCTGATCGCCTGTGAGCAGACTGGTCAGGCTGGCTTGGGCCTTCTCGGGCCCCGCCGCCTTTAACCGCTCGTAGGCGTATACCTGCAAATAGGCGGTGAACTCGGCCAGTTCATTCTGCGAAAGCGATGAAGGATCACGCTTGTAAGCCTCCCGCAGCTCGTCACTTCGTTGGTCCGCACCTTCCAGCCTGATCAGTTCGCGTGCAGCGTTCAGATCACCGGTCTGACGAAATTTTTCCCTCGCCTCGTCCCGCAGCTTGGCCGAATGGTCTCCCAGAAGGTTGTACCGTGTACCGTTCTCAGCCACCTGCGCCGCAAGATCAAGGTCACCCTTGGTAGCTGCCGCCCCCAGCACACCGACAATTTTCGACAATGCGACCAGGTTGGCCTGGGCCTGGACATGCTCGGGTGTACCCGGTGTCAGGTTCGCCGGCAGGAGCTTGTTGCCGAGCACGCCCACCAGCACCTCGTTGGCACCGCCTGCGATGGCCCCGGTACGGAAGTCACTGCCCATGACCTCGGCCATCAGGCCGCCCAGAGCGGCGTGCAACAGGACTTTGTCGAGGCTGCCGTCGACCCACCCCAGATCGCCAATCTTGCCAGCAGCGACTGCACCACCGGCGCTGGCGGCGGTGTTCAACAGCGCGCTGCCGAGGTTGTCCTTGAAACTGCCACCGTAGACTGCGGTCTTGATCGTCGCGTCCGCCGCCGCCTTCAGCATCACGGTTTTCAGGCTTGCGCTATTGAAACCCATGGCGCCTGGGTCATACCCCAGGCTTTGGGCTGCGCCGGCAGTCGCGACCGAGACTGCATAACCCTTGATGCTGTCACTTGATGTGATGTCCTTGAACGTCGCGCCCAGGTTGCCCCGGTTGTCGATGGTGCTGACCGTCGCCTTGGTGGCGACACTGATCGCTCCCGCCTGCACCATGGTGCCCATGCCGGCCATCATCGGCCCCATCACCGCCGCCAGCGCGATGGCGATGATCAGCTGCGAGGCCGGCCCCAGGCCCGAAGTGTCGTACTTGAAGGATTCGTGGACTTCCCTGACCAGGCGCCAGTCAACATCCCCGCGCTGCTGCGCGGCCTTGATCCAGGCCATCTGGGGGTCAGCGGCGACCATCGCGTCGATGGCCTGGCTGACCGTCTGCTGGTCAACCTGCTTCAGGTCAATGCGCAGCCCTTCGACGGCCTTGATGGTGATGGCGCCAGCGGCCCGCATCTGTGTCTGGCGCAGCGTCTCGTCGGTGCTGCCTTTGCCTTTGGCGGAGATCCAGAATGCGTTGTTGCTGGATTTGGTATGGCTCTGCTCATGCAGGTCCTTCACTCCTTCGAAGGTGATCGCGCCGCCACTGACCAGGTTGATGTCTTTGCCACTGTCGAGCTTGGCCATCTGGTACAACTGGTCCCGCCCACTCTCCAGCGTCAGGTCGCCACCGCTGGTGATTTCGGTGCCGACATGGGTGATCTGGGTGACTTCGTCGCGCCGGGCCTGCTTGCTGCCCCAACTACCCTTTTTCTTCATGTCGTAGAGCGTGTAGTCACGCTCCTGGCCGGCAATCAGGTTGAGGTCGTTACCGGCGTAGAGATAGGCCTCGTCACCGGCCTTGAGCTTGCTGGCGACCAAGTTGACGTCATGACCGGCCCTGATCTCCAGATCCTCGCCGGCAGTCAGGCTGGCGGCGACCTGGCGGCTGTGTCCATCGACTTCGTGGACCTTCTTGGCGCCCCGCTTGTAACGGCTCTCGACGTTGTGCACCTCCTCGTCGGCAATGACATTGATGTCGCCTTGCGCGCTGGCATCGAGGTTTTTGCCGGCCTTGGCACTACTGGCCACGACATTGAGGTTGCCGCCGGCCTTGAGCGTGACATTGCCGGCGGCTTCCAGGCTGGACCCGAGGTGGGTCACAGTCTCTTCGGTGCGCAGCCCACGGCGCAGGGCTTCGCGGGTGACGGTACGGTCCTGTACCGCGAGCAGGTTGAGGTCGCCACCGGCCTGCGCGGTCAGGTCACCCCCGGCGCTGATTCGACCTTTGTTGGTCAGGTCACCGGCGGCATTCATCGTCAGACCTCCGCGCGCGCTGACCAGCGACCCGGTATCCACGCGGGTCAGGCTGCCAGAACCGACTGCAGCTTCAAGGGCAGTGCGGTCATTGAGGATGTCGCCCTTGAGCGCCACCAGGTCGACCTGGTTGCCACGGATCTCGCCCGCCAGGGCATTACGAATACTGTCCTGGGCCATCAGCGACAGGTGTTCATTGGCCTGGGCCAGGCCGCCTTGGTACAGGCTGCCGCCAGCCACGGCCATCAGGTGATTGCTCGCCCGCAAGGTGCCGACGTTCTTCAGGTCGTGGCCGGTAACCAGTTGCAGGTCACGCCCCTGGACCAAGCTACCGCCGCGCAGGTTGCGCGAATCGACCTTGGCCAGGTAAAGCACCGGAGCGAGTACCTGCTCGCCCTCGACCTCGCGCGCTTCCATCCACACGATGTCATGGCTCAGCGCGGCGACCTGCTCTTCACTCAAACGCACGCCCACGGCCAACCCAAGGGCATCCTTGCTGGCCACGGCGTTGTCCATCAGGTACTTGAACTGCTCGTAGTCGCTGCTCAGCCCGTCGGCGAGGAAGCGCTGGCCGGTCTGTGCACGCACCGCATCGGCGACCAGGCGGGTTTCGTAGCGGCCGTCACCGAGACGGCGCCAGGCCTGGTCGGAGTCAAAACCAAGCTGGCCGAGCAAGTAGTCCGAGGCCATGAAACGGCCCGGGTCGGTGAGTTCGGGGTTGGTCTCGATCAGGTAACTGGCGGTTGGATTCTGGTTACGGACGAACAGGCCGTACTCGCCCTGGGGCAGGCGGAAGCTCGGCAGCGCGGTCGGGTCGACGCCAACGAAAGGCGTGCCGCTGAAATCGACCGGGACAAAGCTGACCTGGGTACTGCCGTCGGCAGCGAGGGTTTCGACCCGCTTGACGTCGGTGGGCAGGCCCGGATCGCCAGCCTGGGTGCCCAGGGTGACCTGTATGTCGCCCGCACCTGTTGCCGCGCTGTCCAGCGCCTTGCCAGTGAGCTGGATATGGCTATGCGCATCAAGGGTGCCGTTGACCAGTTCGTTGCTGACGTTCAGCGCCAGTTTACCGCCAGCCTGGATGCTGCCAGCGTAGGCAGTATCGGTACCTGGCAGTACCTGGCTGGTCCTGCTCGACACCGGGTACTGGGTGACCTCGGTAGGGAGCGGCGTCTGCTGCTCGATGGGTAGCCCGGCGTATAGCGCGTTCCAAGCGTGGGTGGCGGCTTCGGCGGCGCGGTAGGCGCTCTGGCTGACACCCGGCAGCCAATGGCTGACTTCCTCGATCCGGTTGTCCAGCGTCAGGCCACGGTTATAGAAGTTCCGGGCCTCGGCCGTAAGATTGCCGTTGGCCGCCAGCAGGCTCTGGCGGTTGTCCACCGTGGTGGCCTCAAGGGTCAGGTCACGGTTGGCCAGCAAGCGTGCAGCGGGAGAGTCGCTGGCCACTGTGCCTTTGTAGGTCGTCGTAACGATGTAGGTGCCCGTGTGGCGGCCACCGCTGCAGTCGGTGCAGTTGATGCGGATGAAACGGCTGGCGATGGTTTCGCCGTGGACGAATTTCGCCTTCGCGTTCTCCAGGTAATCGACTTTGATGTCGATGTTGCCCTCGCTCTCGATGCTGCCCGAGAGGTTCCTCAAGCTGGCAGCCTTGCCACCGTCGAGTGCTGCAAAACTCAGGTCGCCCTTGCTGTAGATGTCGCCGTAATGGTTAAGCAGGCTCACGCCGCGCAGCTCCATCGAGCCGCCGGCGAACAGCAGGCTGTCCTGCTGGTTGCTGATCGCCCCACGGGCATGCAGGGTGGTCTTGCCCTGGGCGCCGAGGGTGCCCTGGTTGTCGATGCTGGCGGCGGTGATGTCCAGGGTCTGGCGGCTGGTCAACCGGCCACGGTTGCTCAACGCACCGTCCAGCGTCAGCGCCATCGCCTCCTTGCTGGCGATGCGGCCACCGTCTTGGGTCAGGTTGTTGCCGCTGATGCCCATGGCCTTCAGGCTGGAGAACAGGCCCTGGTTGAGCAGGTCACCAGTCATTTCCAGGGTCAGCTTGCCGTCGCTAACCAGCTCTCCGGCATTGGTCAGTTGCACGCCGGCCAGGCGCAGGTCGCCGGCGCTGGCGATGCGCTCGCCGTTGTTCAGGGTCAGGTGCTGCAGGCCGCTGATGTCCAGGCCGGCATTGGTGTGCCAGGTGCCGACGCCGTCGACGCTGCCGAAGGTCCAGGTGCCGCTGCCCAGGCCACTGACCGTTCCCTGGTTGCTGCTGAAGCTGGCCGCCTTCATCAGCAGGTTGCCCTGGGCCACGTGTTCGAGGGTGCCGCCCTGGTTCAACAGGCTGGCGGCCTTGACCTCAAGGTCGGTGGTGGCGCTGGCGATGCGCCCGCCGCGGTTGTCCAGTTCGCCGCCCAACTCGATGCGGGTCTTGTCGCCGGCATGGGCGATAACTCGCCCGCTCTGGCTGTTGTCCAGGGTCAGGCCATCGAGCTCGACGGCCTGACTGGCTTCGATCAGACCGCCACGGTTGATCAGGCGCTGCACGGTCAGCTGCTGGTTGCCCGCCAAGCTGGCCAGGGTACCGCCGCTGTTGTCGGCATCGCCGGCCACCAAGGTGATGGCGCTGGCGGTCAGGTTGCCCTGCTGGTTCTCCAGGCGACCTGACCCGAGCAGCAGCTCGGCCAGCGAGCCACCGGCCAACAGCTTGCCTTGCTGGTTGCGCACGGTGCTGGCCTTGATCAGCAGGCCCTCGCTGCCGGCCAGCACCTGCCCACCGACCCGGTTGTCGACGGTGTCGGCGGTCAGCTCCAGGCGGCTGCCCAGCAACTGGCCGGCGCGGTTGTCGAGGGTGCCGTTGCTGGCAGTGACCTTCACGGCCTTCTGCCCGACCACCACGCCGCTCTGGTTATCCAGGCTGGCGGCGCTGATGTCCACGTTCGCGACAGTCGCCTGCAAGCGCCCGCCACTGTTGTTCACGGCCCCGCTGGTCTTGACGGTCAACGCCCCGTCTTCGGCCACCACCCGGCCTTTCTGGCTGTTGTCAAGGGACGTGCCATCGAGGCTGACGCTGGCGCCCAACAGCACGCCGCCCTGGTTGAGCAGCTCGCCGCCGTTGACCCGCAGGTGGGTCTTGGCCTGCAGCGTACCGCCGCCGTTGTTCAGCTGCTGGCGGGCGGTGACGGTCGCCTCACCCTCGCGGGCGACCAGGCTGCCGCCCTGGTTGTCGAGTCGGTCGAAAGTGGCCTCGACGGTGTTGCCCACCACGCTGCCGCCCTGGTTGTTCAGGCCTCCGCCCTTGAGCTGCTGCTGGCTGGCGGAGAGCGTGCCGCCTTGGTTGTTCAGTTGCGCGACGTCAACGGTCAGTTGCCCATCACTGCCGATCAGCCCCTTGGCGCCATTGTTGACTTCGCCGCCGATTACCTGCAATTCGCTTACGCCGACCACCCGGCCGCCCTGGTTGTCCAGGCGCTCGCGCGCGGTCACCGTGGTGCTGCCGTCGCTGCTCAGGGTGCCGCCGACGCGGTTGTCCAGCACCCGGTTGGTGACCTTCAGCTCGCGGTCCGCCAGCACCTTGCCGCCGCGATTGTCCAGCGTGTCGGCCACCACGGTCTGACGCTGGCCCTGGAGACCGCCGCTGTTCACCAAGGTGTCGCTGACTTTCACCGTCAGGTCACGGCTGGCCACGATCTGGCCGGTGTTGACCAGGCCGCTGCTGGTGAGGCTCAGATCGGCGCTGTCGTTGCGGCGCTTGTCCGCCTCGACCCCGGCCTCGATCACCCCTTGGTTGCGCACCTGCGCACCGTCCACCGTCAAGTGCTGGCGCGCCGCCAGGCTTTGGCGCACCTCTACATCACCTGCGCTGCTCACACTGGCGTTGCGCCCGGCATAGGTATTGCCGGTCAGCTCCACTTCGTCGGCCTTGATGTTCACGTCGCGGCCAGCACTGGCGTTGGCCATGGTCAGCTTGCCGCTGGCGTCGATGTCCAGGTCGCCGGCATCCACCGCCATGTCGCCGGCCAGGCGTACACCCACGCCTTGCTCGGTGCCCACCAGGCGGATCGCCCCGGCATACATGCCGCCCAGCGCCGTACTGTCGATGGCCAGGCTCGACGCCGCGCTGCCGTCGCTGGTACGGGCAGTGGCCTTGAGGGTGTTGGCATCGACGTCGTTGCGCCCGGTAACGATGTCCAGCTGTTTGGCGTGCAGCTTGGCGTTGACCTTGGCACTGCGGGTGATCAGTTCGAAGCGGTCGACGTTGCGCGCATCCAGCCCGCGGCCTTCGATGGCGATGGCGCCGCCATCGACCTGGTAGCTGCGTACCTGGCCGTTGCCGTCAAGGACCGGCTTGCCGGTGCTCAGGGTCACCCGCGGGGTATTGATGAAGCCACAGCCGTCGCAGGTGATGCCGTGGGGGTTGGCGACGATGACCCGGGCGCCCTGCCCGGCCACTTCGGTGAAGCCGCGCAGCTGGCTGGGGTTGCTGCCGGTGACCTCGTTGAGGATGGTGCTCGCCGCCATGCCCTGCAGGTTGGGGTTGCCGAGGATGATCCCGCCCAGCTGCGTGCTCTGGGTGCGCCCGGTGGCGTTGTTGAGGATCAGGCCTTCGCGGCCGACGTTGTAGTCGCTGAACTGGTTGTGCGACAAGCCGCTACCGTTGGGCGCGGCGATGTTGACGATGGGCACGCCGTTACCGGCCTGGCCGAAGCTGGTGCCCGGCCCGCTTACCGCGATGCCGTCGGCCTGGGCCCACAGCGGCTGCCAGAACATGACGTTGGCCAGCAGCAAGGCCAGGGCACGCTTGGGCAAGCCGCAGAACTGCTCACGGGGCTGAATGACGGCCGAGGGGCGGCCAGCCAGGAAGGCAAAGAAGCGAACGTCCATGTCAGGTCTCGCGAATCAGGGTTTCAGATGAGGAAGTCGAGGCGGAAGAACACCGGGCGTTCTTTCTCGGTCAGCACGCCGGGGCGCTCCAGGGTGTGGGCAAAGGTCACGCTGGCGCCGACGTGCTCGCCCCGGGCGAACAGTTCCAGCGCATGGCTGCTGGCACGGCCGTGGAATTCGCCGTTGTAGCGGTCATTGCTGATCACCCCGACGTCGTAGCCCAGGCCCATCCCGTACTGGTTGAACACCGCACGCAGTGGCTGCCGATCCAGCGGGCGGGTCCAGCGCAGGTCGCTGCGCCAGTAACCGCCGCTGTCGCCCGCCAGCGACTGCTCGCGCAGGCCGCGGATCGAGCCCAGCCCGCCCAGGCTGATGCGCTGCGGGCTGAACAGCACGTCCTCGCTGTGCTGCCCGGTGGCCAAGCTGCTGAAGCTCAGTTGCTCGCCCCATAGCTTGAAGCCCTGGATGAAGCTGACGGCGGCGCCGTACTTGCGATAGCGCGCCACCGGCTCGCCCGGCCGCGGGTGGCCGTTGTCCTGGGCATCGAAGGCGCCGGTGCCTTGCTGCAGGCCCAGGTCGAGGTTGACGAAGGCGTTGCCCAGGCGCCGGCCATGGTTGATGCCGAACTGCGCTTCACTGAGGCGGTTGCTGCTGCCACGCAGGCGGCTGACTTCGATGTAGTTGTTGGTGCGCAGGTGGGACACACCGGCACTGAGCGAGGTCTTGCTGGTGGCGTCGCGGTGCACCACGCGCTCGGCGCGCAGCTGGTGGCTCTGGCTGTCGCCGCTCTGCTTGAAGGCAAAGCCCTGGGCGAAGATCGGCGAGCGGTATTCGCTCTCGCTGTAGCTGTAGCTGAAGTTCCACCAGCCCCAGGGCAGGTTGTACCAGAGCATGCCGTTCTTCGAACCCTGGGTATGGTCGCTGACCACGTCGTGGCCGCCACGCAGCACCAACTGGTCGGCCAGGCCCAGCGGGCTGTCCCACTCCAGGCCTAGGTTGAGCATCTGCTCGCCGGTCGGCTGGCCTTCGTTGTTGCGCGACAACGAGGCGCGCCAGGGCTTTTGTGGCTGGTTGCGCACCAGCACCTCGGTGCCGCCGACCGCCTTGCCGGGGGCCAGTTCCATTTGCGCCTGGTTCGACGGCAGCCGGTTGAGCTGGTCGACCATCTGCTCGATCTCGCGCAGGTTCAGCGACTCGTCACGGCTGCCGGGGAAGGTCATGCCCAGCTCGCGGGTGGACAGGCCACTGCCCTCGGCCGGGCGCAGGCCTTCGAGCCGGCCTTCCACCACCAGTACCTGCAGGTGGCCGGCGGAGAGGTCCTGCTGCGGCAGGTAGGCACGGCTGGTGACCATGCCGCGCTCCAAGTAAAGGTTGGTGATGGCCTTGAGCAGGTCGTTGAGTTGGCTGACGCCCAGGCACTGGCCAATGAAGGGCTTGAGTAGCTGCGCACGGTCGGCCGCCGACAGGCTGTCGGCGCCCTTGAAGTCGATGCTGCGGATATCAAAGCAGCGCTGCGCCGTTGCGCGCTCCAGGGGTGCCGGGCCTTCGGTCTTGCCGGGCAGGCTGCGCAACTCTTCGAGGCGCCGATGCTGCTCTTCGATCAGGCGGTTCTGCCGTTCGCGGATCAGTTCCTGGTCGCCGGACGAGGCCCAGGCCAATACGCTGCCAAAGCTGCCCAGCAATGTGCAAAACACCAAACGCCATGCAGGTAGATCGTTCATACCCATCCCTCAAACTGCATTCACTTCCATGATTGGCATCTCCAGCACCCCCGAATTACAGGTGGGTTGGAAACTTGTGAAAGCGAAGCTAGAGGAACGATCCCAAGCTCGATAGAGGGAAAGCGGCGTGAAACTGGCATTAGAGAAACCGGCTACCAATATCGACGAACACGGCTACAAGCGGGGCTGGGAACATACAAAATGCTGCATGAAACCAGCGGGTAGTTCATCCCTGCCCCCCACAATCCCGTTTTAACCTTCAGTTAATACCCCCCAGCCAGCATGGCCGCATTCCAAGTTCTGCCAAGGCGTCGACATGCGTGTGCTCCTGCTCTTCCTGACATTCCTGCTCGCCGGCCCGCTCCAGGCCAACCCGTTTGCCGCCAAACCGGACTTCCTGCCGGTTAACCAGGCCTTCGTGCTGACCCACGACCGCCTCGCCAACGGCCAGGTGCGCCTGCATTTCCAGATCCAGGACGGCTATTACCTCTACCAGAAGCGCCTGAAGTTCGACGGCCTGCCGCCTGAGCAGCACCCGCCACTGCCCCAGGCCGAAAACCATCACGACGAGTTCTTCGGCGACAGCGCGGTGTACCGCACCGAGCTGGAGCTGCTGTTGCCGGCCAACGCCAGCGGCGAGCTGCGCCTGGGCTGGCAGGGCTGCGCCGACGCCGGGCTGTGCTACCCGCCGCAAACCACGCCGATCGCCCTGGGTGGCACGCAGGCGCCGACGCCGGGCGCTGAACAGGCCAGCGACCAGGCCCTGGCCGGCACGCTGCAGCAGAGCACCCTGGCCTGGAGCCTGCTGGCATTCTTCGGCCTGGGCCTGCTGCTGGCCTTCACCCCGTGTTCGCTGCCGATGCTGCCGATCCTCGCCGGGCTGGTCATGGGCAATGGTGCCAGCGCCCGCCGCGGCTGGGTGCTGGCCGGCGTGTATGTGCTGAGCATGGCGCTGGTGTATGCCGCGCTGGGGGTGGTCGCCGCGCTGCTGGGCGCCAGCCTGCAGGCCTGGTTGCAGCAGCCATGGCTGCTGGGCAGCCTGGCGGCGCTGTTCGTGCTGCTGGCCCTGCCGATGTTCGGCGCCTTCGAGTTGCAACTGCCGGCGGCGCTGCGTGATCGCCTGGACCGCGCCGGGCAAGGCACCCGCGGCGGCAACCTGTATGGCGCGGCCTTGCTAGGCGCCTTGTCGGGCTTGCTGATGGGCCCGTGCATGACCGCGCCGCTGGCGGGTGCGTTGCTGTATATCGCGCAAAGCGGCGATGTACTGCACGGGGCGCTGGTGCTGTTCAGCCTCGGGCTGGGCATGGGCGCGCCGCTGTTGTTGCTGGTGACCCTGGGCAACCGCTACCTGCCGCGCCCAGGCGCCTGGATGAATCTGGTCAAGGGCCTGTTCGGCTTCGTGTTCCTGGCCATGGCCCTGTACACCGTGCGCACCCTGCTGGCCGAGCCCTTGCTGCTGGCCCTGGCCGGCGCCTGGCTGATCGCCCTGGGCTGGGCCGCCTGGCCGGCCCTGCAGCGTTTGCCCGCCCTGCGCGCGGTGCCGCTGCTGGGAGCCCTGTGGGGCGGCCTGCTGCTGGTCGGTGCGGCAGCAGGTGGCAGCAACCTGTGGCAGCCGTTGCAGCCCTTCGCGGGCAAAGCTAGCGACACTGCCCAGGCCAGCGCGCATGACGCCTTCGTCACGGTCAGCAGCCCCGTCGACCTGCAGCGCGAGCTCGATGCCGCCAAGGCCCGTGGCCAGTGGGTGCTGGTGGACTACTATGCCGACTGGTGCATGTCGTGCAAGGTCATGGAGAAACAGGTGTTCGGCCGTGCCGATGTCCTGGCCAGCCTCGACGGCGTGCACCTGCTGCGCCTGGACGTCACCGCCGACACGCCGGCCAGCCGCGAACTGCTGCAGCGCTACCAGGTACCGGGCCCGCCCAGCCTGATCTGGATCGGTCCGGAAGGCGACGAACGCCGCGCCCGGCGCATTACCGGCGAAATCGACGCCGCCGGTTTCCTGCAACACTGGGCCCAGACCAGGAGCCAAGGCTGATGCTGACCGTCACCCTCGGGCCGTTGACCATGGCCCTGAACCACCTGCTGTTGCTCGCGGCGCTGGGCATCGCCTGCCTGGTCGGCTGGCGCGTGGCCAAGCGCGGTGGCGAGAACCCCGAGTCGGCGTTGTTCAATGTGTTTCTGCTGGGCTTGCTGGGTGCCCGCGTGGGCTTCGTCCTGGCCTACTGGCCGATGTACCGCGACGAGCCGCTGCAAATCATCGATATCCGCGACGGTGGTTTCCTGCTCTGGGGCGGCCTGTTCGGCATCGTGCTGGGCGCGCTCTGGCAAGGCTGGCGTCGCCCCGGCCTGCGCCGCCCACTGGGCTGGGCGCTGGCCAGCGGCGCGCTGTTCTGGGTGCTCGGCAGCCTGGGCAGCCACCTGTACAGCAAGGGCACCGAGTTGCCCCAGTTGACCCTGCGCGACAACCGCGGCCAGGCAGTGGCGCTGCAGGACTACCGCGGGCGCCCGCTGGTGATCAATATCTGGGCCACCTGGTGCCCGCCGTGCCGCCGCGAAATGCCGGTGTTGCAGCAAGCCCAGCACGACTACCCCCACGTGACCTTCCTGTTCGTCAACCAGGGCGAAACCCCGGAGAACGTCAGCACCTTCATGGCCACCACCGGCCTGATGCTGTCCCATGTGCTGTTCGACGGCACCGGCGAGCTGGCGCGCAAGGTCGGCTCCATGGCCCTGCCCACCACCCTGTTCTACAACGCCGAAGGGCGGCTGGTCGGCAGCCACCTGGGCGAATTGTCGCGAGCCAGCCTGCGCCACGCCCTGGAACCCTTCGACCGCGCCGACGCGCGCGCCCCACAAGGAAACTGACATGCAATTGAAAGCCCTGCTGCCCCTCACCCTCGCTCTGCTGGCCGCCCCCACGCTGCAGGCAGAAGAACTGCCCAAGGCGATCCAGCAACTGCAAGCCAAGGGCGCGGTGATCAAAGGCAGCTTCGATGCCCCCAATGGCCTGCGCGGCTACGCCGCCGAGTACCAGAACAACGGCATCGCCCTATACCTCACGCCCGACGGCAAGCACGTGCTGGTCGGCAGCCTGTTCGACGAGCAAGGCAAGGACCTCAGCGCCGAGCCGCTGGAGAAGCTGGTGTATGCGCCGATGAGCAAGGCCATCTGGGCGAAGATGGAAAAGACCGCCTGGATCGCCGACGGCAAGGCCGACGCGCCGCGTATCGTCTACCTGTTCAGCGACCCCAACTGCCCGTACTGCAACATGTTCTGGCAGCAGGCCCGGCCGTGGGTGGAGTCGGGCAAGGTGCAACTGCGCCATATCATGGTCGGCATCATCCGCGAGGACAGCCCGGGCAAGTCCGCCGCCCTGCTGGCCGCCAAGGACCCGAGCAAGGCCTTGCTGGCCCATGAGTCGGCGGGCAAGGCAAGCACGCTCAAGCCACTGGAGAAAGTGCCCGAAGCGGTGCAGAAGAAGCTCGACGCCAACCAGGCGCTGATGGAAGAGCTGGGGCTGGCGGCGACGCCGGCGATCTTCTTCCAGGATGAGCATGGGCAGTTGCAGAGCCAGCAAGGGGCGCCGCGGCCGGAGCTGCTTGGCAAG
Organism: Pseudomonas sp. EMN2; assembly: GCF_009650555.1. Classification (NCBI taxonomy): domain Bacteria; kingdom Pseudomonadati; phylum Pseudomonadota; class Gammaproteobacteria; order Pseudomonadales; family Pseudomonadaceae; genus Pseudomonas; species Pseudomonas sp. EMN2. The sequence continues at coordinate 20,947 of NZ_VZZR01000030.1, read as the reverse complement.
ATCCTCGGCAAGCGCTGAAAACGATCGCGGGGCAAGCCCGCTCCCACGCCAAGAGTCAGCGTGGGAGCGGGCTTGCCCCGCGATTGCATTGCCTGGATGTAGTTAAAGCGCCTCCAGCTCCGCCATCAGATCACTCAACCGATCCACCTTGTCCTCATCCAGCGCACTGCCCTGCAGCCCCTGCACATAAGCCGCCAGTTCCTCCACCGTGCTGCACTCGAACATCGCCCGCAGCGGCACATTGAGTGACAACGCCTTCTGCACCCGCGAAGCGATCTGCGTGGCCAGCAGCGAATGCCCGCCCAACTCGAAGAAGTTGTCGCGCACACCCACGCGTTCGGCCTTGAGCACGTCGGCCCAGATGCCGGCCAGGGTCTCTTCCAGCTCGCTACGCGGCGCCAGGTAGTCCTGGCTGTGCTGGCCGCCGATATCGATGGCCGGCAGCAGCTTGCGGTCGAGCTTGCCGTTGGCGTTGTGCGGCAGGCTTTCGAACCAGCCCCAGTGCAGCGGCACCATGTACTCCGGCAGTTCGGCACGCAGGCGTTGCTTGAGCTGGTCGAGCAGCGCGGCATCGGCTTCGACACCTTGATGGGCCACCAGGTAACCGACCAGGTGCTTGCCGTTGACGCCTTCCTGCACACCCACGGCGGCATCGCGCAGCTCGGGCTGTTCGTGCAGGCGCGCCTCGATCTCGCCCAGCTCGATGCGGTAGCCGCGGATCTTCACCTGGTGGTCGATACGGCCAACGTACTCCAACACCCCGTCCGGGCGACGACGCGCCAGGTCACCGGTGCGGTACAGGCGTTCGCCCGGCGCACCGAACGGATGTGGGATAAACGCCTGCGCCGTGCGCACCGGGTCGCCGACATAGCCGCGGCCCACCCCGGTACCGGCGACGCACAGCTCGCCTACCGCCCCCAGCGGTACCAGTTCCTGATCCTCGCCCAGCAGGTACAGGCGGTTGTTGTCGGTCGGCGTGCCGATCGGCAGGTAACTGCCCTGGGTCGATGCGAGATCGACGCGGAAGAACGCCACGTCGTCCGAGCACTCCGCCGGGCCATAGGCGTTGACCAGGCCAATGGCCGGATAACGCTGCAGCCACTGCGCGGCCAGTTCCGGCGGCATCGCCTCGCCGGTCGGCAGCATCCAGCGCAGGCCGTCCAGCGCCTGGTGATCGTTGGCCAGCATGCCCTGGATCAGCGATGGCACGCTTTCCAGCACGGTGATGCCGGTGGCCTGCACATGTGCCAGCAAACCTTGCGGATCATGCGCGATGGCGTTGGGCACAATCTCAACCGTGGCGCCGAACAGCGGCGCGGCAAGGAACTGCCAGACCGAGATATCGAAGCTCTGCGAAGCGGTCTGGGCGATCACGTCCTGCTCGTCCAGCACCAGGTACGGCACCTTGCTCAGCTGGTTGTTGAGCATGCCGCGCTGCTCGACCATCACGCCCTTGGGCAGGCCGGTGGAACCGGAGGTGTAGATCACATAGGCCAGGTTGTCCGGCGCGCTGTGGATGCCCGGGTTGTGGCTGGCCACATTGCTCGCCTGCACCTCTTCCCACACCAGCAGTGTCGGCCGTACCGCGCCCGCCACTTCGTCGAGCAACTGTCGCGCCTGTTCGGCACAGGCCGCGCTGCACACCAGCACCGGGGTGCGGCTCAGTTCGACGATGCGTTGCAGGCGTGCCGATGGCAGGCCTGGGTCCAGCGGCAGGTAACCGGCACCCGCCTTGAAGCTGCCGACGATCATGCCCAGCAGCGCCAGGCCACGCTCGGCCAGCAGTGCCACCGGCTGGTCGATGGCCACACCGGCCGCGACCAGGGCGTGACCCAGGCGGTTGGCCGCCAGGTTGAGCCCGGCGTAGTCGAACGACGCCTCCAGGCAACGGGCGACGGTGCGCTGCGGATGCGCGGCGAGCCGCGCTTCGAACAGTTCGATGTAGCTCTGTTCCAGAGGGTAGGCGTGCTCGGTGCGGTTGCAGTCGTCCAGCAGGAAGCGCTGTTCATCCGCGCCCAGCAGCGGCAGTTCGCCTACCTCGCCTTCGAAGCCGTCCACCAGCGCCAGCAGCAGGCGCTTGAACTCGCCCAGCAGGCGCTCGACGCTCGGGTAGTCGAAGTAGCGCTGGTCGAACGACAGGTGCAGGCCAAGGTCATCGCCCGGGTAGCACACCGCGGTCAGCGGGAAGTTGGTATGGGTACGGCCCGAATCGGAGCTGGCGTTCAGATGCTGGGCGTGATCGAGCACGGCGGTTTCCACCGGGGCGTTCTCGAACACGAACAGGCTGTCGAACAGCGGCTGGCCCTTGGGCAGTTCGCTGCACTCCTGGATCGCCACCAGCGGCAGGTATTCGTACTCGCGCAGCTGCATATTGCGGTCGAGCAAACCTTGCAACCACTGGCGCACGCTACGCCGTTCGCCCGGCTGCGGCAACTGCACACGCAGGGCGATGCTGTTGATGAACAGCCCGACCGTGCGCTGCATTTGCGGCAGGCTCACCGGGCGCCCGGCCACGGTGACGCCGAACACCACGTCGCGCTCGCCGCTGCAGCGGGCCAGGGTCAGGGCCCAGGCCGCCTGGGCGAAAGTGTTGACCGTCAGTTGGTGGGCTTGGGCCAGTTCACGCAGGCGGGCACCTTCAGTGACGTCCAGGCGGGTGTAGCAGTCGCCGACCACCATGCCGTCACCGGCGTGGTCATGGCGCAACGGGCGGTCGCTGGGGATTGCCGTGGCACGTTCGAAACCGGCCAGGTTGGCCTGCCACCACTGGCGCGCCTCGCCCAGGTCCTGGCGTTGCAGCCAGCCGATGTAGTCGCGGTAGCGCGGCGGCACCGGCAACTGCGCCTGGCGGCCTTCACCGAGGGCCTGATAGAGCTCGAAGAAGTCGTTCATCAGCAGCGAACGGCACCAGGCATCGATGAGGATGTGGTGGTTGCTCATCATGAACCAGTAGCGCTCATCGGCCACGCGCACCAGGCGCAGGTGGAACGGTGCCTCGCGCAGCAGCTCGAAGCCGGCCTCGCGTTCCTGCTTGTGCAGGGCCTGCAGGCGCGCCTCCTGGGCGTCGTCGTCGAGGCCGCGCCAGTCCTGGTAGTCCACTGGCGTGTTGCCGGCCTTGTGAATGATCTGCAGCATCGCCTCGCCGGCGTTCCAGCTGAACGACGCGCGCAGCGCTTCGTGGCGGGCGACCACAGCCTGCCAGGCCTGGGCGAAGCGCTCGGGGTCGAGGGCGCTGTTGATGCGATAGCGGTCCTGCATGTAGTACAGGCCGGTGCCCGGCTCCAGCAGGGTGTGCAGCAGCAGGCCTTCCTGCATCGGGGTCAGCGGGTAGACGTCCTCGATCTGCGCGGCGGGCACCGGCAGTGCGTCGATCTGCTCCTGGGTCAGTTGCGCCAGGGGGAAGTCCGACGGGGTGAAGCTGCCGTTGCCATCGGCCAGGCAATGGCCGACCAGCGCCAGCAGTTCCTGGCGATAGGCTTCGGCCAGGCTGGCGATGGTGGCCTCGTCGTAGCGCTCGGCGCTGAAGCTCCAGCGCAGTTGCAGGGCACCGCCGTACACCTGGCCATCCACGCTGAGCCAGTTCGGCAACGGCGCGTCCAGATCATGGGCCAGGCCCGCCGGCTCATCCAGCGGCTGGAACAGCGCGGCCTGGTCGAACTGCTGGTCGAACTGGCCGAGGTAGTTGAAGGTGATGCGCGCCTGAGGCAGCGCCGCCATGCGCTCACGGCCGGCGTCATCGGCCAGGTAGCGCAGCACGCCGTAACCCTGGCCTTTGTGCGGCACCTGGCGCAGTTGCTCCTTGATGCGCTTGATCGACGCCGCGCGGGCCACCTCGCCTTCGGCCATGTCCGGGCTCAGGCTCAGCGGATAGGCGTTGGTGAACCAGCCGACGCTGCGGGTCAGGTCCATGTCCTCGAACAGCCCGTCGCGACCATGGCCTTCCAGTTGCACCAGCACCTGCTCGTCACCGGTCCAGCGGCACAGGGTGCGCGCCAAGGCGGTCAGCAACAGGTCATTGACCTGGGTGTGGTAGGCCGCCGGCGCCTGTTGCAGCAACTGGCGGGTCTGCTCGACATCGAGTTCGATGGCAAGGCTCTGGGCATGGCGATGCAGGTTGCCGCCCTGGGGGTGATCGCAGGGCAGTTCATGGCGGGCGCTGCCCAGCTGGCGTTCCCACCAGCCCAGCTCGTCGCGCAGCGAATCGGAGCCCGCATAGCTGGCCAGACGTGCAGCCCAGTCGCCCATGGCGTGGGTCTTGGCGGCCAGGGTTTCACCGCGATACAGCGCTTGCAGGTCTTCGAGCAGCACACGCCAGGACACGCCATCGACCACCAGGTGATGGATCGCCAGCAGCAGGCGCTGGGCGCCCTGGCCGTCGCTGACCAGCAAGGCGCGCAGCAGCGGGCCCTGCTCCAGGTCGAGGCTGCGTTGCACGTCGCTGTACAGCGCCTGGCAGTCGTTGAAGTCGGCCACGGTGGCGGTCCACAGCAATGGCTGGGTGCGCGGCTGGGCATACTCGCCCTGCCAGCGGCCCTGGGCCTGGCGGAAGCGCAGGCGCAGGCTGTCGTGGTGTGCCACCAGCGCGGCCAGGGCCTGTTCCAGTTTTGCCGCCTGCAGCGGCTGGCGCGCTTCGAGCAGCACGGCCTGGTTCCAGTGCTGGGGTTGCGGTACTTCGCTGTCGAAGAACCAGTGCTGGATCGGCGTCAGGCCGCTGCGCCCCTGGCGCGGGCCCTGCTCGATGTCGCTCGGTGCCGCGCTGCGGGTGACCACGGCGGCCAAGGTCTGGATGGTCTGGTGCTGGAACAGGTCGCGCGGGGTGAACTGCAGCCCCAGCTGGCGGGCGCGGCTGACCACCTGGATCGACAGGATCGAGTCGCCGCCCAGTTCGAAGAAGTTGTCCTGCACGCCGATGCGCGAGACGTTGAGCACGTCGCGCCAGATCTGCGCCAGTTGCGTTTCCAGCTCGTTGGCCGGGGCCTGGTAGTGCTGGCGCGCCTGCTCAAGGTCCGGCGCCGGCAGCGCACGGCGGTCGAGCTTGCCGTTGCCCATCAGCGGCAGGCTGTCGAGCAGCACCAGGTGCGCCGGGACCATGTAGTCCGGCAAGTGCTGACGGGCGTCGGCCTTGACCGCCTCGCGCAGCGAGGCCTGGGCATCGCTGTCGGCCTTGGCCTGCGCGCACACCAGGTAACCCACCAGCTGCTTGCCGCCCGGCAGGTCCAGGGCCAGGACCACCGCCTCGTCGACATCGGCGTGTTCCTGCAGACGGCTTTCGATTTCGCCCAGCTCGATGCGGAAGCCGCGGATCTTCACCTGTTGGTCCGCGCGGCCGACGTATTCCACCAGGCCATCGGCGCGCAGGCGCACCAGGTCGCCGGTGCGGTACAGGCGCCCGCCGTCGTGGCTGAACGGGTCGGCGACGAAGCGCTCGGCGCTCAGGCCTGGGCGATCGTGGTAACCCTGGGCCAGGCCGGCGCCGCCGACGTACAGCTCGCCGATGCCGCCTTGCGGCAGCAGCGCCAGGTCGTCGTCGAGGATGTAGGCGCTACGGGCACCGATTACCCGGCCGATCGGCACGCTGCCGGCGTCGCCTGGCAGTTGCTCGGGGGCCAGGCAGGCCAGCGGCATGACCACGGTTTCGGTCGGGCCGTAAGCGTTGAAGAACTGCTGCGGGGTAAACGCCTGGCGAATGCGTTGCAGGTGCTCGCCAGTCAGTGCTTCGCCGCCGGTGATCACCAGGCGTACCGGCAACTGCTCGCCCTGCCCGGCCAGGTACTGGGCCAGCTGGCTGCCGTAGCTCGGGGTGAAGCCAAGGATGCTCACCTGTTGCTCGCGCACCAGCTGGCAAATCTCTTCGGCGCCCCATTGGCCCTGGGCGCGCAGCACCACGCGGGCACCGCACAGCAGCGGCGTCAGCAGGCGTTCGCTGGCGGCGTCGAAGTTGATCGAATAGAAGTGCAGCTCGCAGTCGTCGCTGCGCATGCCGAACTCGGCGATCACCGCCTGGCAGTGCATGGCGATCTCGCCATGGCTGACCACCACGCCCTTGGGCTTGCCGGTAGAGCCGGAGGTGTAGATCAGGTAGGCCTGGTGCTGCGGCAGGTTGAGGTTGTCCAGCGGCGCGTCGCTGTAGGCGGACAAGCGTGCGGCATCGTCCTCCAGGCTCCAGCTGGCCACCCCTGCGGGCAACTCGCCCAGGGTTTCGAGCAAGGCGCGCTGGCCGATCAGCAGGCCCAGGCGGCTGTCTTCGATCATGTAGCGCAGGCGGTCGAGCGGGTATTCCGGGTCCAGCGGCACATAGGCGCCACCGGCCTTGAGGATGGCCAGCAGGCCGACCACCATCTCCAGCGAACGCTCCAGCGCCAGGCCCACCCGCACCTGCGGGCCGACACCGCGCTCGCGCAAGGCGCGGGCCAGGCGGTTGGCCTGCTGGTCGAGTTCGGCGTAGCTCAGGTGTTGGCCTGCGAAGGTCAGCGCCAGCGCGTCGGGCGTGCGTTCAGCCTGGGCGGCGAACAGGCCGTGGAGCGTCTGGTTCAGCTCGAAGTCCTGCTGCCCCTGCAACTGGCCCACCAGTACTTGTTGCTCGGCCTCGGCCAGCATCGGCAACTCGCACAGGCGCTGCGCCGGGTTGTCCAACAGCGCTACCAGCAACTGCTGCCAGTGCTCGGCCATGCGTGCGATGCGCGGTTCGTCGAACAGGTCGCGGCTGTAGGTGAAGCAGCAGCCCAGGCGGCCATCGAGGTCGGTGACCTCCAGGTACAGGTCGAACTTGGTGGCACTGGCGTCGTTGACCAGGTAGTCCACCTGCATGCCCACCAGCTCACGGCTTTGCTGGAAGGCCCAGCGCTGCACGTTGCACATCACCTGGAACAGCGGGTTGTAGGCGCTCGAACGCGGCGGCTGCAGCGCTTCGACCAACTGGTCGAACGGCAGGTCCTGGTGCGACTGGCCGTCGATGATGGCGCTACGCACCTGATCGAGCAGCGCGCTGGCGCTCATCTGCCCGTCCATCTCGCAGCGCAGCACCTGGGTGTTGAGGAAGGCGCCGATCAGCCCTTCGCTTTCCGGGCGGATTCGGTTGGCCACCGGCGCGCCGATGCGCAGGTCGCGCTGGCCGCTGTAGCGGTGCAGCAGGGCGGCCAGGGTGGCGGTCATGGTCATGAACAGGGTCAGGCCGCGCTGGCCATTGAAGGCATGCACGCGCTTGACCAGCGCAGGGTCCAGGTCGAAGCGGTACAGCTCGCCGCGGTGGCTCTGCACCGCCGGGCGCGGGCGGTCGGCCGGCAAGGCCAGCACCGGGTGCTCGTCACCCAGGCGGTCCTTCCAGTAAGCCAGTTGGCGCGCGCCCTCGCCGCTTTCCAGCCACTGGCGCTGCCACACGCTGTAGTCGAGGTACTGCACCGGCAGCGGCGCCAGCGGTGATTCGCGCTCGTCGACGAAGGCTTCGTACAGCTCGCCCAGTTCGCGGGCGAAGATGTCCATGGCCCAGCCTTCGGTGACGATGTGGTGCAGGGTCAGCACGAAGTAATGCTCGCGCTCGCCGGCCTTGACCAGGCAGGCACGCAGCAGCGGGCCGCGCGCCAGGTCGAACGGTTGGTGCGCCTGGTCGTCGGCCAGTTGCTGCAGGCGTTGCTGGCGGGCAGCGTCGGACAAGGCACTGTAGTCATGCCACTGCAGTTGCAGGTGGCTGTCATCGTCCACGCACTGGTAAGCCTTGCCGTCGATGCTGGGGAAGGTGGTGCGCAGGGTTTCGTGGCGCACGATCAGCGCCTGCAAGGCACGCTCGAAGGCGTCCACATGCAGCACGCCCTGGAAGCGGGCCATGCCGCCGACGTTGTAGGCCGGGCTGTCCGGCTCCATCTGCCAGAGGAACCACATGCGCTGCTGCGAGTACGACAGCGGCACCGCCTGACGGCGATCGACCCGGGCGATGGCGCCTTGCAGGTTGCGCTCGCCGCTTTCACGCAGGCGGGCGATCTCGGCGCAGAACGCGCCCAGCTCGCTGGCCTCGAACAAGGCCTTGAGCGGCAGTTCGACATCCAGTGCCTGGCGGCTGCGCGAAACGATCTGGGTGGCCAGCAGCGAGTGGCCGCCGAGGGCGAAGAAGTCGTCGTGCAGGCCGACCTGGGGCAGGTTCAGCACCTCACGCCAGATCGCCGCCACCTGCTGTTGCAGTTCGGTTTGCGGCTCGACGTGTTCACGCTGCTGCCACACCGGCGCCGGCAGTGCCTTGCGATCCACCTTGCCGCTTGGGCCGAGAGGCATCTGCGCCAGGTGGATCAGTTGCGCCGGCACCATGTAGGCCGGCAGGCGCTCGGCCAGGGCCCCGAGCACGGCGTCGGTCTGTTCGATGCCGCTGTAGTAGCCGACCAGCTGGGCGCCAACGGCGTCCTTGTGGATCAGCACCAGTGCCTGCTCCACACCCGGTTGCGCCAGCAATACCGCCTGCACTTCCTCGGGTTCGACGCGGAAACCGCGCACCTTGACCTGCTGGTCCAGGCGCCCAAGGTACTCCAGGGATTCACTGCGCACGTGCCAGCGGGCACGGTCGCCACTACGGTACAGGCGTGCGCCTTCGCCGTCGGGCTGCGGCACGAAACGCTCGGCAGTCAGGCCAGGACGGCCAAGGTAGCCACGGGCCAGGCCTGCGCCACCCAGGCACAACTCGCCCGGTACGCCTGGCGGGGTCAATTCGAATTCATCGTCCAGCACCCGGCACAGCACGTTGCCCAGCGGGCGGCCGATCGGCGAGCGTTCGCCGTCGCTGGCCTGGCTGTGCCAGTGGGTGACGTTGATCGCGGTTTCGGTCGGGCCGTAGCGGTTGTGCAACTGCACCTGGGGCAGCAGTTGCAGCACGCGGTCGCGCAGGGCCGCGCTCAGCGCCTCGCCCCCGGAGAACAGCCGGCGCAGGCTGGTGCAGGCAGCCGCCAACGGCTCTTGCACGAACACCTGCAGCAGCGGCGGCACGAAGTGCAGCGTGGTCACGCCGTGCTGCTGGATCAACTGCGCAATGCGCTGCGGATCGCGGTGCTCGCCGGGGCCGGCCAGTACCAGCTTGCAGCCGGTGATCAACGGCCAGAAGCACTCCCACACCGACACGTCGAAACTGATCGGAGCCTTCTGCATCAGCACGTCGCTGTCGTCCAGCGCGTAGGCCTGCTGCATCCACTGCAGGCGCTCGGCCAGGGCCGCGTGGGTGTTGCCCACGCCCTTGGGCTGGCCGGTGGAGCCGGAGGTGTAGATCACGTAGGCGAGGTTGTCACCGTGCAGGTGCAGGCCCGGGGCCTGGCTTGGCCAGCTGTCCAGGTGCAACTGGTCGAGGGCGATGGCGCTGACGCCGTCAACTACCGGCAGGGTTTCGAGCAGGCTGCTGTGGCTGAGCAGCAGGCCGGCGTTGCAGTCCTTGAGCATGTAGGCCAGGCGTTCGGCCGGGTAGTCCACGTCCAGCGGCACGTAGGCGCCGCCGGCCTTGAGGATGGCCAGCAGGCCCACCAGCAGCTGCGGCGAACGCTCGAGGGCGATGGCTACGCAGGTGTCCGGGCCGACGCCTTTGTCACGCAGGTAGTGGGCCAGGCGGTTGGCCTGCTGGTGCAGCTCGGCGTAAGCCAGCTGGCCGCCGTCCCACACCAGCGCGGTGCGCTCGGGGGTCAGGCGGGCCTGTTCGTTGAGCTGCTCGACCAGCAGCTGTTGCGGCTGCGCGGCCGGGGCCTGGCCCCAGTGCAGCAGTTGCGCGCGGCTCGGTTCATCGAGCAGTTGCACCTCAGCCAGCGCCAGCTGCGGCTGGGCGCAGACTTGTTCGAAGAACGCCAGCAGATGGTTGGCCAGGCGCTTGACGGTGGCCGCCTCGAACAACCCGGCGGCGTAGTCGAAGGCCAGGGTCAGGCGGCCCTGGTGGTCTTCCTCGCTGTGCAGTTGCAGGTCGAACTTGGCCTCGCGGCTGTGCCATGGCAGCTCTTCGGCCAGCAGGCCGGGCAAGCGGCGCAACGCCGAAAGGTCGCGCTGCTGGTGGTTGAACATGACCTGGAACAGGCCCTGCTCGCGGGCCTGCGGCAGCGCCTCGACCAGTTGCTCGAACGGCAAGTCCTGGTGGGCCTGGGCTTCAAGGGTGGCCTGGCGCACCTGGCTCAGCAGTTGCGCGAACGGCAGGCGGCCATCGAGCTTGGCGCGCAGCACCTGGGTGTTGATGAAGAAGCCGACCATGCCCTGGGTTTCCAGGCGCGGGCGGTTGGCATTGGGCACACCAACGCGGATCTCGCCTTGGCCGGTATAGCGGTGCAGCAGCGCCTGCCAGCCGGCCAGCAGCACCATGAACAGGCTGGCCTGCTGGTCGCGGGCCAGGTCCTTGAGCGCCGCACCCAGTGCGTTCGGCACCTTGACGCTGTGGCGCGCGGCGCGGGTGTGCTGCTGGCTGGCGCGAGGCTGGTCGGTGCACAGGTCGAGCACCGGCAGTTCATCGCCCAGCTGCTGCGTCCAGTAGTCGAGCTGGCGGGCGCTTTCGCCGTCGGCCAGCCACTGGCGCTGCCAGGTGCCGTAGTCGGCATAGCCCAGTGGCAACTCAGGCAACTGCACCTGCCCTTGCGCCGCGTACAGGCGGGCGAACTCGTCGAGCAGGATGTTCAGCGACCAACCGTCGGCGACGATGTGGTGCAGGGTCACCCACAGCTGGTGCTCTTCGTCATCCAGGCGGGCCAGGGTCACCCGCAGCAGCGGGCCTTGGCGCAGGTCGAACGGTCGCTGCGCTTCGTCCTCGCGGCGCGCGGCCACCTCGGCGGGTTCCAGCCCTTCGAGGTCGCAGTGCTGAAGGCTGAAAGCAAGGCTCGGCAGGATGCGCTGCACGGCTTGGCCGTCGACCTCGTCGAACACCGTGCGCAGGGATTCGTGGCGCGCCACCAGGGCTTGGAAGCTGGCCTGCAGCGCGGCCTGGTCCAGCTCGCCGCGCAGGTGCAGACCGGCGGGGATGTTGTAGGCGGCGGACGCAGGCTCCAGCTGCCACAGCAGCCACAGACGGTTCTGCGCCAGCGACTGGGGCAAGGCCCGGTCGCGGCCTTGGGTTGCGATAGCGCCGGCAGCCTTGCCACCTTCGGCGAGGATGGCCGCCACCGCGGCACTGTATTCAGCCAGGGTCGGTGCTTCGAACAGGGTACGCAAGCTCAGCTGGATGCCCAGCTCGTCGCCAAGGCGCGCGGTAACCTGGGTGGCAGCGATCGAGTTGCCGCCCAGCAGCAGGAAGTGATCATCCGTCGCCACGGCTTCGACCTTGAGCAGTTCACGCCAGATACCCGCGATGCGTGCTTGCAGGTCGCTGCCGGCAACGTCCGTGCTGTGCTGCGCTGCGGCGGACGGGAAGCGTGCGTAGCAATCCAGGCTGCCGTCGTTCATGCGCAGGCGGCAGGCCGAGCGCTGCAGCTTGCCGCTGGAGGTCTTGGGCAGCGCGCCGGGGTTGAGCAGCAGCACCGCCGCCGGGGCCTGGCGACAGGCGTCGGCGATCACCCGGCGCAGGGTGTTGATCAACGCCTCGGGCGTGTGCGCCTTCTGCACGTTGCGGCTGATCTCCACCGCCACGCCGATGCCCTCCTCGCCCTGGTCGTCGACGGCGAACACCGCCACCCGGCCTTTACGCAGCACGTCCACTTCACGCTCCAGGGTCTTTTCCAGATCCTGCGGGTAGAGGTTCTGGCCACGGACGATGAGCATGTCTTTCAGGCGCCCGGTGACGAACACTTCGCCGTCACGCATGAAACCCAGGTCGCCGGTACGCAGCCAGGTCTGGCCATCCATTTCGACGAAGGTGCGTGCGCTGGCTTCGGGGTTGCGCCAGTAACCATGGGCGATGCTCGGGCCGCCGGCCCAGATCTCGCCCACCAGGTTGTCGCCCAGCACCTGCAGCTGCTGCGGTTCGACGATGCGCACGGCGTGGCCTGGCTGCGGGTAACCGCAGCTCATCAGCACACTGCCCTGGCCCGGCTCGGCGCGGTTGGCGGCAAACGCCTCGGCGTCCAGCTCCAGCGCACCGATGCCCTGGCCACGGCGGCTGCCGCTGACGAACAGGGTGGCCTCGGCCAGACCGTAGCTGGCGAAGAAGCTGCTGGCCTGGAAGCCGCAGCGGGCGAATTTATCGGCGAAGGTGTCGAGGCTGTCCTGGCGGATCGGCTCGGAGCCGGAATAGGCCACGCGCCAGCGGCTGAGGTCGAGCCCGGCCAGGGCGGCTTCGCTGACCCGTTCGCTGCACAGGCGGTAGGCGAAGTCCGGGCCGCCGCTGATGGTGCCGCCGTACTCGCTGATGGCCTGCAGCCAACGTTGTGGCCGGGCGAGGAAGTAGCCGGGCGACATCAGCACGCAGGGCACGCCGCTGAAGATCGGTTGCAGCAGGCCACCGATCAGGCCCATGTCGTGGTACAGCGGCAGCCAGCTGACGATCACGTCGTCGGGGTTCAGGTCGATGCCGAAGCCCTGGCGGATCAGTTGTTCATTGGCCACCAGGTTGCCATGGCTGACTTGCACGCCTTTGGGCAGCGCGGTGGATCCGGAGGTGTACTGCAGGAACGCAATGTCGTCATTGGCCAGCGCAGGTTCACGCCATTGTTCGGCCAGCTGTGGGTCAAGGCTGTCCACGGCCAGCAGCACCGGGGCATTTTCCCCGACCAGCGCTTCCAGGCCCTGCAAGCTTTCACACAGCGCCCCTACCGTCAGCAACAGGCGCGGCTGCGCGTCGTCGATGATCGACAGCAGCCGTTCCTGGTGGTGCTGGCGGGCGGATTCCGGCGGGTAGGCCGGCACCGCGATCACCCCGGCATACAGGCAGCCGAAGAACGCCGCGACGTAGTCCGGGCCGCTGGGGAACAGCAGCACGGCACGCTCACCGAAACCGGCACGGGCCTGCAACGCGGCGGCAATGATGCGCGCGCGCTGGTCGAGGTCCCGGTAGCTGAGCACGGCCTGCTCGCCTGGCGCATCGGCCAGAAAGCGCAAGGCGATGCGCTCCGGGGTCTGCTCGGCGCGTTGCGCCAGGGCCTGGACCAGCGAGTGCGGGAGTTCGAAGGCGTCCGTCATGGAATGTTCCTGCCAGTGTCTGGTTGAGTCGTGCCGGGGCTGTACCGCGCCAAGCTGGCGGGCAGCGCTGGGCAGCCGGATGTACACAGGGGAACGGATGGACAGGGGAAGAAATTAGCCCCGCCGGGCAGCGGGTAGAGGCGCTGGGGCCTGCGACGGTTTGAAGCAGTTCACAGTGTTCGGCTTAGAACCATATGGAATGCTAAATCATTAACTTTCGTATTTGACAATCATTATCATTATGAATAGTTTGTCGCACGTCGTAGGAAGCCTCCCCATGGGATGTGCTCCCTTTCCCCTCTGAGACAAGGTGAAAATTCCATGGCGGAACAACTGTCCACAAGTAAGTGCGATTCACCGCTGCTCCAGGCGTTCGTCGACAACCGCAGCATCCTGGTCAAGATCGCCGCGCGCATCACTGGCTGCCGTTCGCGCGCCGAGGATGTGGTGCAGGACGCGTTCTTCCGACTCAGCGCCGCGCCGCAGATCACCTCTTCGTTCAAGGCCCAGCTCAGCTACCTGTTCCAGATCGTGCGCAACCTGGCCATCGACCACTACCGCAAGCAGGCGATGGAGCTGAAGTACTCCGGCAGCGAGGAGGAAGGGCTGAACGTGGTCATCCAGAACGCCTCGCCCGAAGCCACGCACATCAACCTGGCCACCCTCGAACACATTGCCGAAGCGCTCAACGAGCTGCCCCAGCGCACCCGTTACGCCTTCGAGATGTACCGCTTGCATGGCGTGCCGCAGAAGGACATCGCCAAGGAACTGGGGGTGTCGCCGACGCTGGTCAACTTCATGATCCGCGATGCCCTGATCCATTGCCGCAAGAGCAGTCGCCAGGTCTGATGCCGTCATCGCGGGTCAAGCCCGCTCCCACGCATGCACCACCAGCAGCGTGGGAGCGGGCTTGACCCGCGATTGCTTTCACGAAAGCTTGCACCGATCGAAGAACCGCTCCCGCCCCAGGATCATCAACGCCGCCCGCTTGTGCGGGAAATCGAACTCTTTCTCGCAGTGGAAGCACTGATCGTGCATGTAGCCGATCATCTTGCCGTTGTCGGCACGCGGCTCGGCCACCACTCGCTGGGTGCGCGGATCGTCGAGGAACAGGTAGTGCACCAGCGCCGACAACCAGCTGGCCACTTTGTGCGGGCCGCGATGCGTCTCTTCGCCCACCAGCATGTGGATGCCACGGTCGTAATCGTCAGCCGGGTAGAACGGCGCGATGCGATCTTCCTTGGCCCAGTACGCCTCGAAATAGGCGAACGGCTCGTCGTCGAAGCAACCGATCAAGGTCAGGGTGTGCGGGTCCTGCTCAAGCTTGGTCAGGTACTCGCGGTGCTGTTCGAGCGAGCCGCCCTCCTGCCAGAACTGCTCCACGCGCGGATTGTTCTGCCAGCGGTTGAAACGCTCCAGGTCCTGGCCGATTTCCAGGGTGCGCAGCGAAACCCAGGCACCCAGACGCGCATCGAAGCGCCGGTACACCTCACCGCGTGGTTTTGGCGCACGGCGCGGGTGACGCTTGCCGTTGCTCAACTGCATCTGCTGCGGATACACCCCGGCCAGCGACTCGCCGAGCCACGGCTGGGGCAGTTGCCAGAACAGCGTGCGCTCGCACAGGTAACGACCCGGCGCCTCGTCGGGCAGCAGCAAGCCGCTGGCGACGGCCTGCGGTATCGGTTGCGGCAGGTGCCAGGCCAGGCGCTGACAGGCCGGGTCGCGTGACAGCAGCCAGTAGCAGGCGGCCCACAGGGCCTGCTCGGGGCGCTCGGGGCAAATCTGTTGCAGGTGGGCTTCAAGGGTTTCGCCCGGCACCAGGCGCAGGCTGATGAGGGGGCGCCCTTCCAGGGTCAGGCTCAGGCGGCAATCGCCTTCGTCGGCCTGCAGGCTGCGCCAGCGTGGCGCGCAAAGGGGCGTAGCGGCATCTAACGGCATGTCAGGGCTCACAGGAAATGAAAGAAAGGCTCACTCCTGAAAACGTCTTCATGCCCTGCCAATTTAGTCGTGAGGCGCTTCGACCGTGATCTTGTAGGGCTGGAAGATGCGCACCAGCTCACCGTTTTCGCGCAGCCGGCGCAACAACGCGGTGAAGCCTTCGGGGCTGATCGGCGCATCCGGGCGCAACAGTGCGTAGTGGTGGTAGATCTGGTCGACCCGCTGCGAGGCCATCAGTTGGCTGATGCTGGATGGGTTGCGCTTGAGGAAGTCACTCAGGTAGGAGCGCGTGACCAGGGCGATGTCGGCCCGCCCGCGCTCGACCATGGACAGGTTGCTGTCGTGGGAGTAGGTCAGGGTCGCCTGATAGCGCTGCCTGAGCAGGACCGGGTCGGGCTCGAAGTCGGCGAAGGCATAGTGGTAGCCGTTGAACAAGGCCAGGCGCTTGCCGTGCAGGTCATCGAAATAGTGCTGGTCACGCCCCGGCTGTTGGCGCGTGACGAAGATCTCGGCATCTTCCAGCCCCATGTCCACAGTGGTGTGCGCGATGCCCTGCCAGCCCCACTGCGGGTTTTCGAAAATCGCCATGTCGGTGCGGCCTTGCTGGAAATCGCCAAAGCGCCGGGGGATCGAGGTGGGCACGAGCACGAAGCGGTAGTCGGCCTGCAGCTCGTTCAACGCCTCCACCAGTTGCGGCAACAGGCCGGTATCGGCGCCCTGCTCGGGGCGCACGGTGTAAGGCGGGAAATGCGCCGCACCGATCTTCACCTCGACCGCCTCACCCGCCCAGGCTGCCGCCGTCAGCGACAATGCGGCGAACAACAGCACAGAGCAACAGAGCTTGAGGCTGGGCAGAGGGATCAAGTCGAGACACTCGTCACGGGTAGTGGCCTGGATGCACCTAAGCTAGGCGTTTTCCCAGGCGTGCACAACCGCCGGATATGCCAAAGTGCCAGTGGATGTCGCGCGCCCCGACATTGGCTACCCTTTACGGGCCCGCCTGTGAGAAGGCGGGCTACCGCGTATTGATAGGGAGCCTGGCATGGGCCACTGGTTGGTGATCGACCTGGAAGCCACCACCGACAACGGCGGCTGGCCGGTCACGGAGATGGAAATCATAGAAATCGGCGCGAGCCTGGTCACCCGTGAGGGGCGCGAGGTGGACCACTTCCAGCGTTTTGTACGGCCCCGGCGGCGGCCGCAACTGACGCCGTTCTGCCGCGAGCTGACGCACATAAGCCAGGCCGATGTCGATGCCGCCGAGCCCTTCGGCACGGTGTGGGGCGCGTTCGAGCGTTGGCTGGGTGATTACCAGGCGCAGTTGCAGGCCTGGGTCAGTTGGGGCGACTACGACCGAAAACAGCTGCTGCAGGAGTGGCAACTGCATCACCAGCGCAGCCTGCTCGAACAGCTGCCGCACATCAACCTCAAGCAGCGCTTTGCCAAGGCCCGCCACCTGCAGCGGCCGGCGGGTCTCAACAGCGCCTTGCAACTGGCCGGGCTGCAGTTCAGCGGCCAGCAGCATCGCGCGCTGGAAGACGCGCGCAACACCGCCCGGCTGCTGCCGTTGAGCCTGCCGGTGGGCGGCGCCTGAAACAGATGACGCAAGGGCGGGCCTTGGGCATACTGGCCAGCCCTTTTTTCATCCCCTTTTTCAGGAGTCGCCCATGTTCAAGGTCAATGAGTACTTCGATGGCACCGTCAAGTCGATCGCCTTCGAAGGCAGCGAAGGTCCGGCTACCGTTGGCGTGATGGCCCCGGGCGAATACGAGTTCGGCACCGCCAAGCGCGAAATCATGCACGTGGTTTCCGGTGCGCTGATCGTCAAGCTGCCAGGCAGCGAAAACTGGGAAACCTTCAACGCCGGCGACAAGTTCAATGTTGCCGCCGACAGCAAGTTCCAACTGCAGGTGAAGGTCGATACCGCCTACCTGTGCGAGTACCGCGACTAAGCTGACGCCCTCATCGCGGGGCAAGCCCGCTCCCACGTGGGAGCGGGCTTGCCCCGCGATTTCAATCCCGCAGGAATCTCGCTACATTCTCCGCCGCCGCCTGCAAATGCTGCGCATGGCTGAACCCCGAAGCCTTCAACGGTTTCAGGTCATGGTCCGCCGCCACCAGCCAGCTCACTTCGATCGCTGGCGATAGTTCATACCCCTGCACCGCCTCCCGATTGCCCAGGGCATCTCGCTCCCCCTGGACGATCAGCGTGCGCGTGCGCAACCCGGCCAAGTGCTCGACGCGGGGCTTTTCCGGCTTGCCCACGGCATAGAACGGATAGCCCAGACACACCAGCGCATCGGCACCAAGCTCGTCCGCCAGCAGGCTGGCCATGCGCCCGCCCATGGACTTGCCACCGACAGCCAAAGGCCCCGCGACCAAAGGTCGCACCTGGTTGTATACATCACGCCAGCAGTCGAGCAGGACCTTCTGCGGATTGGGCGGGCGCCGGCCGCCGTCGACACGCCGCTGGGCCATGTACGGAAACTCGAAACGCACCACCCCGACCCCAAGCCCTGCCAGCCTTTGCGCCATGTCGTCCATGAAGCCGCTGTCCATCGGCGCGCCCGCGCCATGGGCCAGGATCAGCCAGCTGTTTTGCCCTCGTTCGCCCGCAATTCGCGGAGGATCGCAGCGCAAGCCTGGGGCATTTGCAATCTGCGCCCATTGATCCCCGTCAATACCGGCACTTTGCCCATTAATCATGCTTGCCTCGCTGTCTAGCCTGCCTATAACCGTGGATGGGAACCCATACATGAACACAACCAGCAGTACCGCCTACAACTATCAGGTGGTCCGCCAATTCGCCATCATGACGGTGGTGTGGGGCATCGTCGGGATGGGGCTCGGCGTCTTCATTGCCGCCCAGCTCACCTGGCCCGCCCTCAACCTTGACCTGCCGTGGACCAGCTTCGGCCGCCTGCGACCCTTGCACACCAACGCGGTGATCTTCGCCTTCGGCGGCTGTGCCCTGTTCGCCACCTCGTATTATTCGGTGCAACGCACCTGCCAGACCACCCTGTTCGCACCGCGCCTGGCCGCGTTCACGTTCTGGGGCTGGCAATTGGTGATCCTGCTGGCGGCGATCAGCCTGCCGCTGGGCTACACCAGCTCGAAAGAGTACGCCGAACTGGAATGGCCGATCGACGTCCTGATCACCATCGTCTGGGTCGCCTACGCCGTGGTGTTCTTCGGCACGCTGATGAAGCGCAACACCAAGCACATCTACGTGGGCAACTGGTTCTTCGGCGCGTTCATCCTCACCGTGGCGATCCTGCACATCGTCAACAACCTGGAACTGCCGGTCAGCCTGACCAAGTCGTACTCGGTGTATGCCGGGGCCACCGACGCCATGGTGCAATGGTGGTACGGCCACAACGCCGTGGGCTTCTTCCTCACCGCCGGCTTCCTCGGGATGATGTACTACTACGTGCCCAAGCAGGCCGAGCGCCCGGTGTATTCGTATCGCCTGTCGATCGTGCACTTCTGGGCACTGATCACCCTGTACATCTGGGCCGGCCCGCACCACCTGCACTACACCGCGCTGCCGGACTGGGCGCAGTCGCTGGGCATGATCATGTCGTTGATCCTGCTGGCGCCGAGCTGGGGCGGCATGATCAACGGCATGATGACCCTGTCGGGGGCCTGGCATAAGCTGCGCAGCGACCCGATCCTGCGTTTTTTGGTCGTCTCGCTGGCGTTCTACGGCATGTCCACCTTCGAAGGCCCGATGATGGCCATCAAGACGGTCAACGCCCTCTCCCACTACACCGACTGGACCATCGGCCACGTGCACGCTGGCGCCCTCGGCTGGGTGGCGATGATTTCCATCGGCGCGCTGTACCACACCATCCCCAAAGTGTTCGGCAAGGAGCGCATGTACAGCCTCGGGCTGATCAACGCGCACTTCTGGCTGGCGACCATCGGCACCGTGCTGTACATCGCCTCGATGTGGGTCAACGGCATCGCCCAGGGCCTGATGTGGCGCGCGGTCAACAGCGACGGCACGCTCACCTACTCGTTCGTGGAAACCCTGGTGGCCAGCCACCCCGGCTTCGTCGTGCGCTTCGTCGGCGGTGCGATCTTCCTCAGCGGCATGTTCCTGATGGCCTGGAACACCTGGCGCACGGTGCGTTCGCCAAGCGTCGTGGAAGCCCCTGCCAACGCCCAGCTGGCTTGAGGAGTAGAGCCTGATGAATCATGAAGTCGTTGAGAAAAACATAGGCCTGATGGCGCTGCTGATGGTGTTTGCCGTGAGCATCGGTGGCCTGACCCAGATCGTCCCGCTGTTCTTCCAGGACGTCACCAACAAGCCGGTCGAGGGCATGAAGCCTTACACCGCCCTGCAGCTCGAAGGCCGCGACATCTATATCCGCGAAGGCTGCGTGGGTTGCCATTCGCAGATGATCCGCCCGTTCCGCGCCGAGACCGAGCGCTACGGCCACTACTCGGTGGCCGGCGAAAGCGTGTGGGACCACCCGTTCCTGTGGGGTTCCAAGCGCACCGGCCCGGACCTGGCCCGCGTAGGTGGCCGCTACTCCGATGACTGGCACCGCGCGCACCTGTACAACCCGCGCAACGTGGTACCGGAGTCGAAGATGCCGTCCTACCCCTGGCTGGTGGCGACGCCGGTCGACAACAGCCACACCGACGTCAAGCTGCGCACCCTGCGCACCCTGGGCGTGCCGTACACCGACGAGGACATCGCCGGAGCCCGCGACGCGGTCAAGGGCAAGACCGAGATGGACGCGCTGGTCGCCTACCTGCAGGTGCTTGGCACCTCGATCAAGAACAAGAGGTGAGTGCGATGGAAATGGACATCGGCATGATCCGTGGCCTGGGCACCCTGGTGGTGATGATCGCCTTCATCGGCTTGTCGCTCTGGGTGTTCAACCGTCGCCGCGACCGTGATTTCGCCGAAGCGCGCCTGCTGCCCTTCGTCGACGACCGCCTGCCCCCTGCCGGGCAGGAACCCGCCATGAGGAGTAATGGGCAATGACCACCTTCTGGAGTACGTATATCAGCGTACTGACCATCGGCAGCCTGATCGGCCTGACCTGGCTGCTGCTCGGCACCCGCAAGGGCCAGAGCAGCGACACCACCGACCAGACCATGGGCCACAGCTTCGACGGCATCGAGGAGTACGACAACCCGCTGCCCAAGTGGTGGTTCTGGCTGTTCGTCGGCACCCTGGTGTTCTCGGTGGGCTACCTGATCCTGTATCCGGGCCTGGGCAACTGGAAAGGCATCCTGCCCGGTTACGAGAACGGCTGGACCGGCGTCGACGAGTGGAAAAGAGAGATGGAAAAGGCCGACGCCAAGTTCGGCCCGATCTTCGCCAAGTACGCCGCCATGCCGGTGGAAGAAGTGGCCAAGGACCCGCAAGCGCTGAAGATGGGCAGCCGGCTGTTCGCCTCCAACTGCTCGGTATGCCACGGTTCCGACGCCAAGGGCTCCTACGGCTTCCCCAACCTGACCGACAAGGACTGGCGCTGGGGCGGCGAGCCGGAAACCATCAAGGCCTCGATCATGAACGGCCGGCACGGCGTAATGCCGGGCTGGGCCACGGTGATCGGCGAGCAGGGCGTGGCCGATGTGGCCGCTTACGTGCTGACCAACCTCGATGGCCGCAGCCTGCCGGAAGGCGTCAAGGCCGACCCGGCCAAGGGCCAGGAGATCTTCGCCAGCAACTGCGTGGCCTGCCACGGGCCTGAAGGCAAGGGCACCCCCGCCATGGGCGCGCCGAACCTGAACCATCCGCAGGCGTTCATCTACGGCTCGAGCTTCGCCCAGCTGCAGCAGACCATCCGTTACGGCCGTCAGGGCCAGATGCCGGCGCAGCAGGACATCCAGGGCAATGACAAGGTGCACCTGCTGGCGGCGTATGTGTACAGCCTGTCGCAGGATCAGGCCGCTGAAACAGTGACCGCCAAGTAACAACACGTGGGAGCGGGCTTGCCCC
>NZ_VZZR01000029.1:0-51972 GCF_009650555.1 Pseudomonas sp. EMN2 | reverse complement strand
GGGCGTCGCCAAGCGGTAAGGCAGCAGGTTTTGATCCTGCCATGCGTTGGTTCGAATCCAGCCGCCCCTGCCATTTTCTCTATCTCTACGCAGTATCACGCTATCGCCTCAGGGCGATTTTTTCGTTTCTGTTCCCCGGTTTTTCAGCAGCTCGGCCAGTGCCAGGGCCAGCACGTGTTCGTGCACCGGTTTCTGGATCAACAGGCTGTTCGGCAGCTCCATGTTGTCCAGCTCGGCGTAGCCGGTGAGGAACACTACCGGCAGTTTCGGAAAACGTTCGCGGGCCGCCAGGGCCAGTTGCGCGCCATTGAACTCTGGCATGGCGAAGTCGGTGAGCAGCAGGTCGGTGCGTTCGTCGATCTGGGCCAGGGCTTGTTCGCCGCTGTGCGCCTCGCGTACCTGGTAGCCCAGGCGGCGCAACAGATCGCCAATCAATTCACGTACCAGATGGTCGTCATCCACCAGCAGGATGTGGCGGTTGCCGCCATCGGCCAGCAGGCTGCAGGCCCTGGACGGGTCCGGCTGCGCGGCGCTGGCCTGTACCCGGACGGCGGGCAGGTACACGCTGACCTGGGTGCCGCGCCCTGGTGTGCTCTGCAGGCTCACGCCGCCACCGGATTGCTTGGCGAAGCCGAATACCTGGGCCAGGCCCAGCCCCGAGCCCTTGCCGACGCCCTTGGTGGTAAAGAACGGCTCGAACACCTTGGCCGCGACCTCTTCGCTCATGCCGCAACCGCTGTCGCGAATGCTCAACATCACGTACTCACCGGGCTCCGGGTCTTGCGGGTTGCGCGGCGGGGCGCTGATACGGGTGTTGCGGGTGGCCAGGGTCAGTTGGCCGCCGCCGGGCATGGCATCGCGAGCGTTGATCGCCAGGTTGAGGATGGTCATCTCGGTCTGGGTCGGGTCGGTGAGCGCTTGCCACAGCTGGGTGTCGAGCTCCAGGCGTACCGAGATGCTGCCACCCAGGGTACGTCGCAGCAACTCCTCCAGCCCGGACAGGGTCCGGTTGAGGTCCAACGCCACAGGCTCCAGGCGCTGCTTGCGCGAGAATGCCAACAGTTGCGCGGTCAACTTGGCGCCGCGCTCGCCGGCCTCGCGAATGTTCTGCAGACGCTTGCCGGCGTTGTCCAGCCGGCCGTTATCCAGCTCGTTCTGCAGGAAACTGGCGCCGGTGAGAATGACCGTCAGCAGGTTGTTGAAATCGTGGGCCACCCCGGCGGTGAGCTGGCCGACCGCTTCCAGCCGTTGCATCTGCTGCAGCGCGGCCTCGACGCGCTCACGTTCGGCAATCTGCTCGCGCAGGCGTTCGTTGGCCTCGGCCAGCTCCAGGGCGGCTTCGCGCTCGCTGCTGATGTCGCGGGCTACTACGTGCAACAGCGTGTCGTCCGCCACCACCACCCAGGACAGCCAGCGCTGTTGGCCGCTGGCGTGCAGGATGCGACCGATGAAGCGTGCACTGCTGTGGCCGAGCGACAAGGTGGCGAGCTGTGCGAGCAAAGCATCCTGATCATCCTCAGGCAGCAACTGCAGCAGCGAGATCTGCCCCAGGCGTTCACGGCTGAAGCCCAGGCAGGCCTCCCAGGCCGGGTTCAGCGCCACGGGGGTGAGGTCCTTGTTCAGTACTGCCAGCAAGTCCTGGGACAACTCCCAGGCGCGGTCGCGCTCGCGGGTGCGGCGCTCGACGCGCTCACCGAGCATTTCATTGAGTTGCTCCAGGGCACGGGTGGCCTGGCGCTGGTTGTGGATGTCCTGCAGCACCCCGGAAAACCGTACGCAGCGGCCTTCGCTGAACTGGGTCTGGCCGCTGGACAGCAGCCAGCGTGGCTCCAGGCCGCCGGGCTGGGCGATGCGGAACTCAACCCGGTAACTGCCATCACTGTCCGGCTGCATGGCTTGATCGACCGCCTCGCGCACCCGCGGCAGGTCATCGGGGTAAACGCCGGCATAGAACAGGTCGAGGTTCATTGTGGTGTCGAGCGGCACGCCGAACAGCATCTTGCAGCGTTCATCCCAACGCATCAGGCCATCCTGCGGCTGATAGTCCCAGGTGCCCATGCCAGCGGCGTCGATGGCGAAGCGCGCGCGTGCCTGCACATCCGCCAGGGCTTGTTCGGCGTGGCGCCGGCGTTGACGCTCCTGCACTTCGCCCAAGGCCCGACGCACGGCCTTGGGCAGCAGTGGCAGGTTCTTCTTCAGCACATAGTCGGTGGCACCCAGGCGGATCATCTCTACTGCGTGTTCTTCGCCGTAGATACCGGAGAGGAAGATGAACGGTACGTCCGGTGCCAGGCGCTGGGCCGTGGCCAAGACGTCGGCGCCGGACGAACTCGGCAGCACGCAGTCGCAGAGGATCAGGTCGAAGCGGCCTTCGCGCAGGGCCTGCTCGGCACCGACATGCTCGAACACCCGCTGTGGCTGCACCTGCAGCCCGCTGCGCTCCAGGCGTAACAGGATCAGTTCGGCATCCATGCTGCTGTCTTCGACCATCAGCAGTTTCAACGGTGTTTGCTGCATCGTGCCGGCCTCAGTGGTTCAGGTGCTTCGCGCCGGGCGCGGGTTCGTCGAGCAGTGCCCAGAACACCTTGAGGCCGGCGATGGCGCTGACGAAGTCCTTGAACTCCACGGGTTTGACCAGATAAGCGCTGACGCCCAGTTCATGGGCGCGCTGCAGATCGGGCTGTTCCTGGGACGAGGTCAGCATGACGATCGCAATGCTGCGCAACTGCGGGTGGGCGCGCACCTGCGCCAGCACCTCCAGGCCATCGACCTTGGGCAGTTTGAGGTCGAGCAGCATCACGGCCGGGTTACCCTCGGCACGCCCGGCGTAAGTGTTGCGCCGCAACAGGTAGTCCAGGGCATCGGCACCGTCGCGCAGGACGATCACTTCGTTGGCCAGCTGGCTGCGCTCCAGTGCCAGCTGGGTCAGCTCCAGGTCCCTGGGATTGTCTTCGACCAGCAGGATGGGCTTGAGCATGATCGTCAGCGGCCTCAGGCAGTCGTCGGTTGGTGAGGGAGGGTGAAGTGGAAGCTGGCGCCCTGGCCGAGCCGGCCGGTGGCCCACACCCGGCCATCGTGGCGCTCGATGATCCGCCGCACGCTGGCCAGGCCGATACCGGTGCCTTCGAACTCCTCCATGCGGTGCAGACGCTGGAACACGCCGAACAGCTTGTCGACATAGGCCATGTCGAAGCCTACCCCGTTGTCGCGCACGTACACCTCGGTTTCGTGGCGGTGGCGCACGGCGCCGATCTCGATATGGGCGGATTCGCGGCCACGGCTGTACTTGATGGCGTTGGCGATCAGGTTGTGCAGGACCATGTTGATGAACGCCGGGTCGGCGATCACCCTGGGCAGTGGCGCCACCGTCCAGCTGATCGTTCGCCCGGCGTAGTCCGGTGCCAACTCCGTGCGGATCACCTCGACCAGCGCATTCAAGTCGACATCGCACAGGCGCAGCGCCGAGCGGCCCATCTGCGAGAAGTTGAGCAGGTTGTCGACCAGGGTGCCGGCAAACTGCGCGGCCTCCTCGATATGGCCGAGGAAGCGCTTGCCACGCTCGGTCAACTGCGCGCCTTCGACCTCGCCCAACAACTCGCTGTAGCCGGCGATGTGCCGCAGCGGTGCGCGCAAATCATGGGACACGCTGTAGGAGAACGCCTCAAGTTCCTGGTTCGAACGCTTCAGCTCGCCCGCCAGCTGCGCCAGTTCCTCGGCCTTGCGCAGGACAATGCCCAGCACCGCGCCGCGCAGTTTGGTCGCGGCTTCGATAATCAGCGGGTCCCAGGCGGCACTGAAATCACGGACTTCCTGCTGCCAGCAGTCGAAACTGTGCCGGGGATTGAGGTTGCCCAACGGGCCTGCCTGTTTTTCCGGGCGCCCGGCCCAGTTCACCGTGTGTGCCTGTTCGGGACGGAACCACAGCAGGTAGTGCGATTGCAGCTGCGAGATGGCCACCGCCAGCACGCCGGCGGCATGCTCGGCCAGCTCTGGTAGCGCTTCGACGTCGCGGCGTGCATTGTCGGTGTGGAACAGCGTCTCGTCGCCACGCTCGCCCAGCCAACGCACCAGGGCATTGACCTGCGCCGCCGGTGGCGTTTTGCCAATCAGGTCGCAGCGCTCGGCGCTGATGATCGCCGCGCCCGAAGCCCCGGCAAACTGCAGCATCACCTCGGGCAGGGCCAGCAAGCCTGCGCTGACGCTGTCGTGGTCGGCCATCGACGTGACCATGCGCACGATGTGCTGGCGCAGGTCGAGTAGCCGGCGCGTGCTGGCGTGCTGTTCGTGGGCTTCGATCTGCAGCGACAGCACATTGGCCAGCAGTTCGCAGGCGGTGCGGGTCTGCACGCCAGCCGCGCGGGGTTGGTCGTGGTGGCAGGAGATCAGCCCCCAGAGCTGGTCATCGACCACGATCGACAGCGACATCGAGGCCTGGGTGCCCATGTTGCGCATGTACTGCAGGTGCACCGGCGAGACGCTGCGCAACGTCGCGAAACTCATGTCCAGGGCCTTGCCGGTGCGCGGGTTGGTGGCAGGCAGCAGCGGGGAGGGCTGGTAGTCGGCGTCCTCGATCACCCGGATGCGGTTGATGCGGTAAAGCTCACGGGCCTGGCGCGGGATGTCCGAGGCCGGGAAGCACTGGCCCAGGTAGCGCGGGTAGCCGGGGTCGGCGTCCTCGGCGAGCACCGTGCCGGTGCCCTGGGCATCGAAACTGTAGGCCTTGACCCGGCCGAAGCCGGTGATGCGCTTGATCTGCCGCACCGCTCGCTGCAGCAGTTCTTCGATGCTGGTGGCCTGGTGCAAGGTGCTGATGAACGCACGTACCAGCGGGTAGTAGTCGCCTTGCTGGGCGTCCGTTTCGCGACAGGTTTCGAATTCGAGGATGAGCACCTGGTCGTGGCGGTGGGCCAGCACCCGCAGCGTGGCCTGGCAGGGCGCTTGCTCGTGCAGGCGCACATCACCGATATGAAAGGGGAAGACTTCGTCAACGGGCAGGCGGCCCAGCTGGCGACGCAGGTCGAAGGTACTGTCGAGTAGTGTGGGCAGGGCCTGGCCAAGCAGCTTGCTGGCTGACCTGCCCAACCATTGCTTGATGTTTTCGCTGGCCTGCAGGATGCGCAGGTCATGCTCGTCCAGTACCAGCAGGAAGCCTTGGGGCTGGATGCTGCCAGGCACCTGAATCGGTTCCTGGGCGCAACGCTCGATGGCTTGGTCGAGCGGGTCAGGGGTGATGCTCAAAGGTATCTCCTGCAGGTTCCGTCCATGCACGAAACATGAAGGTAACAGAAGGCTGGATGTTTTTGTCGGAACAAGGTGTTTTGGCGTGTGGGACGTACTGATGCACGCCCGGGGGCAGGGTGAAATTTCTCAGAGATTGACGCCTGTTTCCCACGCCTTGCCAGCCCTTTTCATTAATGCCAAAGAGGGGGATCCCGCGGCTGTTCGGATCCGATCGCGCTGCTACGCTCAAGCTCAACCCTTCCAGACAAGGATCGACCGCTGATGCAACGCTTGATGGCCGCGCTGTTGGGCCTGTGGTTGAGCGGCAGTGCCGTGGCTGCAGAGTTTCTCGTTGACGTGCAGGTACGCGTGCAGCGCGGCTGCATGCTGGTCGGCCAGCAGCGCGAGGCA
The DNA here is from genome assembly GCF_009650555.1 of Pseudomonas sp. EMN2. Classification (NCBI taxonomy): domain Bacteria; kingdom Pseudomonadati; phylum Pseudomonadota; class Gammaproteobacteria; order Pseudomonadales; family Pseudomonadaceae; genus Pseudomonas; species Pseudomonas sp. EMN2. The sequence continues at coordinate 46,341 of NZ_VZZR01000029.1, read as the reverse complement.
GGTGCCCAGGCCCTCGGGGTGATCGACCTGGGCAGCGCAGCCCGGCTGGACGGACCGGACTCGCCCTTGAGTGGCGCATTGTTCAGCCAGCGCCCGCCGCGCCTGGAGTGCAACCCCGATACCCCCTATCAAGTGCGCGTCGATGGCGGCCAGCATGGCGGCACCGGTGCGCTGCGTTACCTGGCCAGTGACGACCGCCAGGCCAAGCCGATCCCGTACCGCCTGTACCGCGACGCCGCCTGGCGCGAGCCGCTCGAGGTGGGGGTGGCGCAGTCGGCGCGGGTGCCGGGCAGCGGTTCGGTGGAACTGCCCCTGTTCGCGCGGATCGACAGCCTGGCCTGGGTGCCGCGCGCAGGCCTGTACGCCGACCTGCTCAAAGTCACGGTCACCTGGTGAGGAGCCACGCCACCATGCACAAGGACGCGCTGCAACGCACTTCGCTACTGCTGCTCACCCTCGGCCCGCTGTTGTTGCCCAGTGGTGCCGCCCATGGCACCAGCACCGGCTTCATCCAGGCCCGCCTGGTGATCAGTGCTGCCTGCCAGATCGACAGCGGCCAGCAGCCGGCGTCGCTGGGCAACCCCGGGCTGATCGACTTCGGCGCCCGCGGGCCGACCTGGGACCAGCCGCTGACCAGCCGGGTGGACGAGGCAGGCGGCGAGGGCAGCCTGCAGATCAGTTGCTCGCCGCAGGTGCGTGCGTTCAGCGTGCGGATCAATGGCGGGCTCAATGGCAGCGACGGCGTGCGCCGGCTGAGCAATGGCCGTGAACTGATCCCCTATCAACTGGCGGTCGACCCCAGCGGCAACGGCCGCTATGTGGTCGGCCAGGCCCGTACCTTCACCATCAGCGGCACGCAACAGGTGCCTGTGCCTATCTACGGCGTGGTGGTCGCGCAACCGCGCGCGCTGCCTGCCGGGCTGTACCGCGACACCCTCAGGGTGACACTGGACTGGTAACACGCAAGGAGACCCTCATGCCCATGCACATGACTCGCTGCATCCTCGTCGGCCTTGGCCTGGCGCTGGCTGCCCAGGCCCAGGCGGCCACCGTCACCGGCACCATCAGCTCGACCCTGACGCTGACCGCCGCCTGCCAGGTCAACGGCGTTGGCGGCACTTCGGGGCTGAACTTCGGCAACCTCAATTTCGGCACCCAGGATTCACTGTTCACCACGGCCAACGGGCAAGTGCTCGGTGGTGGCGGCGGTGCCATGAGCATCCTCTGCTCTGCGGGCACGATACCGGTGATCAAGGTGCGGGCCGGATCCCACGACGGACAGTCAACCGGCGGTACCCGCGCGCTGGCCGATGGCTCCGGCAACTTCGTGCCCTATGACTTCTATACCGACGCGGGGCACACGACCCCGCTGGCGATCGACGGCACCATCACCCTGCCGACCAGCACCGGCGTGGCGCAGACCGTCAACCTGTATGGCCAGGCGCGCGGCAAGGCGGGCCTGCCGGCCGGGGTGTACACCGACACGGTGGCGGTCGAGCTGAGCTTCTGAGTCATGCCGAGCGCATGGCGGCTGGCGGGTGCAGGGCTGGGCCTGTTGTTGGCGCAAGGCGCGTTGGCCGCGACCGGCAGTACCTTCCAGGTGAGCGCGCAGATCGTTGCCGGCTGCCTGGTGGTCGGCGGGGTGACCACCTATGGCGTGCTGGACTTCGGCACCAGTTCGGCATTGTCCACGGCCACCTTGAGCACTTCGCTCGGCGGCACCACGGTGACCTTCCAGTGCACCCCCGGGGTGGCCATGAGCATGAGCCTGGACGGCGGCCAGAACAGCGCCAGCGGCACCCGCAACCTCAAGCGCAGCGGCGGCAGCCAGCTGCTGGCCTACCAGCTGTACCGCGACGCCGCCTTCAGCCAGAGCCTGGCCATCGGCAGCAGCGTCACCCTGAGCTACAGCGACCCGACGGCGATCAAGTTGCCGGTCTACGGTCGCACCACCTTGCCCGGCAGTCTGCCGGCGGGGACCTATACCGATGTGGTGCAAGTGACGGTGAGCTGGTGACGCCAGCGCCGTGAACCAAGGGATGCAGAAGGAGAGGGGCATGGGGGCAAGCGCGAAACTGGCGCAAACGCTATTCGGGATGCTGCTGGTCGGTACCCAGGCCATGGCGGCGACGTCGGTGCTGATCTGGCCGATCGACCCGGTGCTGGAGGCTGAACAGAAGGCCGGCGCGCTGTGGCTGGAAAACCGTGGTTCGGCGCCGGCCAGCCTGCAGGTGCGGGTGTTCGCCTGGCGCCAGGGTGAGTACCAGGAGCAGTTCCAGGCCCAGCGCGAAATCATCGGCAGCCCGCCGGTGGCCAACATCGCGCCGGGGCAGAAGCAACTGATTCGCCTGACCCGCACCGGCAGCTCGCCGGCCGGCCAGGAGCAGGCCTACCGCATCATCATCGACGAAATCCCGTCGCCGCTGCCGGCCGACACCGCCAGTGACGGGCCGAAGGCGGCAATCCGCCTGCAGATGCGCTATTCGGTGCCGTTGTTCGTCTATGGCGAAGGGTTGTGGGGCAAGCCCGACCCGGACGGCAAGCGCAGTGCCGAGGGCGTGGGCAAGCCACAGTTGAGCTGGCGCGCGGTAACGGTGCAGGGCAAGCCCTATGTCGAACTGCGTAATACCGGCCCGGTACACGCCCGGCTCACCGATGTGGTGTTGCAGCAAGGCGGGCAGGACAAACCCCTGGTCGAGGGGCTGCTGGGGTATGTGCTGCCGGGCGCGAGCATGCGCTGGCCGGTGCCGGCCGCACCCGGTGCGGCCAGTGTGCTCAAGGGGCGGGTCAACGGTCAGGAGGTTGCGCAAGCCATCCGGCAAGGGCAGTGACGCGGCATTGAACGAACGACAGGGGCCAGGGAGGACCCACCAATGGTTGGACATCGTGCGTGAATTGGGTGCGGGTGGCAGCGCACCGCGTGTGGCTGGGCCTGGCGGTACTGGTGCCCGGTGCGGGCGTGGCCGACGAATTGCCGCCGCCACCTACCGAGCAGGCCGCCATCACCGATGCCACGCTGTACCTCGACCTGTTGGTGAACCAGGTGGGCAAGGCTGAGCTGGTGCCGGTGCAGCAGCGCGCCGGGCGCCTGTACCTGGACAGCGACGTGTTGCGCGCGGCCGGCATCAAACTGCCCGGCGAGCCCCAGGGCGAGGTGGCGCTGGACGCCATTGCCGGCCTGCACACCGACTACGACAGCCAGAACCAGCGCCTGCTGCTGCAGGTGCCGGCGACCTGGCTGCCCGACCAGCAGGTGGGCGGGCGCAGTCTGTACCCGGCCAGCGATACCCGCACCAGCTTCGGTGCCTTGTTCAACTACGACGCCTACCTTAACGACACCGATGACGGTGGTACTTACCTGGCCGCCTGGAACGAGCTGCGGCTGTTCGACGATTGGGGCACGTTTTCCACCACCGGACAGTGGCGCCAGGCGTTCAACGGTGCGCAAAGCGATACCCGGCAGGGTTTCTTGCGCTACGACACCACCTTCCGCTACACCGACGAGCAGCGCCTGCTGACCTATGAAGCCGGCGACCTGGTCACCGGCGCCTTGCCCTGGAGCACCTCGGTGCGTATCGGTGGCTTGCAGCTGTCCCGCGACTTCGGGGCGCGTCCCGACCTGGTCACCTACCCGCTGCCGGCCTTCGCCGGTGAGGCGGCGGTGCCCACCTCGCTGGACCTGTTCATCAATGGCTACAAGAGCAGTACCACCGAGCTGCAGCCGGGCCCTTACACCCTGACCAATGTGCCGTTCATCAACGGTGCCGGCGAAGCGGTGGTGGTGACCACCGATGCCCTGGGCCGGCAGGTGTCGACCACCTTGCCGTTCTATGTCACCAGCAGCCTGTTGGCCAAAGGCCTGACCGATTACTCGGTGGCTGCCGGCAGCCTGCGCCGCGATTACGCCGTGCGCGATTTTGCCTATGGGCCGGGCGTCGCCTCGGCGAGCCTGCGCCATGGCCTGACCGACTACTTCACCGTCGAGACCCATGCCGAAACTGCCGAGTCGATGGTGCTGGGCGGCCTGGGCGGCAACCTGCAACTGGGCACCTTCGGGGTGCTCAACGCCGCCGTGGCCCAGAGCCGTTTCGACGGCGACACCGGCCAGCAGGTGGCGCTGGGCTACCAGTACAACAGCCGCCGGCTGGGCTTCAACTACCAGCGCATCGAGCGCCATGGCGACTATGCCGACCTGTCGCTGGTGGACAATCCCTACACCCGGCTGAGCCGGCGCAGCGAACAGGCCACCGTGAGCCTCAACCTGGACAGCTACGGCAGCCTGGGCGCCGGCTATTTCGACGTACGGGCCGGCGATGGCACGCGCACCCGGCTGATCAACCTGAGCTGGAGCAAGCCGTTGTGGGGCAACAGCAGCCTGTACCTGTCGGCCAACCGCGATGTCGGCGACAGCCAGTGGGCAGTGCAGGCGCAACTGGTGATCCCCTTCGACCTGCACGGCACCCTGGCCTTCAGCGCCGAACGCAGCAAGGACGGCCAGGACCTGCAACGGGTCAACTACAGCCACGCGGTGCCGGTGGGCGGCGGCGTCGGCTACAACCTCGGCTATGCCACGGGCGGCACCAGCGGTGACTATCGCCAGGCCGACCTGACCTGGCGGCTGCAGTCGGTGCAGCTGCAGGCCGGGCTGTATGGCAACCCCGAGCAGATGACCCGTTGGGCGGACGCCAGCGGCTCGGTGGTGCTGATGGACGCCGGGCTGTTCGCCGCCAACCGCATCGATGACGCGTTCGTGGTGGTCAGCACCAACGGTTATGCCGATGTGCCGGTGCGCTACGAAAACCAACAGATCGGCCGCACCGACCGCAACGGCCACCTGCTGGTGCCTTACAGCAGCGGCTACTACCGCGGCAAATACGAGATCGACCCGATGGAGCTGCCGGCCGATGTGCTGGCGCCGGAGGTGGAGCAGCGCGTGGCGGTACGCCGCGGCAGCGGCTATCTGCTGGAGTTCCCGCTCAAGCGCGTGCTGGCGGCGAGCCTGGTGCTGGTCGACGGCAACCAGCAGGAGCTCAAGCTGGGCAGCCGGGTGTTGCACCGGGAAAGTGGCGCCGAAGCGGTGGTGGGCTGGGATGGCCTGGTGTACCTGGAGAACCTGTCGCCAAACAATCATCTGCAGGTGGACAAGGCCGATGGCGGGCAATGCCAGGTCGCGTTCGAACTGCCCGACGGGGAGGGGCCGATCCCGCTGATCGGCCCACTGGTGTGCCAGTGAGGGCGGCGGCGCGTTGCGGATGGTTGCTGGCCGGCTGGATACTGCCGGGCGCGGCCTGGGCGCTGTGCTCCTCGGTGGCGACGGCGCCGGCGGCGTTCGGCACGATCAATTCGACCCTGGTGCGCACCACGGTGCAGAGCGCCTCGAGCACCAATGCGGGGCTGCAGTGCACGGGCTCGTTGCTGTCGCTGCTGGCCGCCAACGATCACTTCTATGCCACCATCACCTCCAGCACCAGCGGGCTGGTGGGGCCCACGGGTGACGTGATCCCCTACACGCTGTACGCCAACGCCACCACCAGCTACCCGATCAGTCGTGGCGTGCAGTTCGATTTCGCCCGCAACGGCATCATCGACGCCTTGGGGCTACTCAACGGCACCGTGCCCAAGAGCGTGCCGCTGTACCTCAAGACCGTGATTGGCGCCAACGTGGCGGCAGGCCTGTACCAGGAGACGCTGAACATCGCCTGGAGCTGGAACTACTGCGCGGGTGTCGGCGCCTTGGGCGTCTGTGTGCTGGGGCGGGATATCGGCAGCGGCAACCAGACCCTCACCGTCAGCCTCACGGTCAGCAACGACTGCCAGATCACCAGCCCCAACATCAACTTCGCCAGCGCGCCGGTGGTGGCCGGGTTCGGCACGGTGAACCAGAACATCAGCCTGTCGTGCACCAAGGGCAGCGCCTACACGGTGGGGCTGGATGACGGGCAGAACGTGGCGGGCGGGCGACGGCGGATGAAATCCAGCGCCGGCAACTACCTGGCCTACGACATCTTCAAGAGTGGGGGCAGCGTGCGCTGGGGGGTACTGTCGTCGGCGCGGCGCTCAAGCAGCGATGCCGATGTGAACCCCGGCAATGGCACCGGCACGGGGAGCCAGACGTTCAACTACAACGCCAAGGTGTACACCGACCAGGCCACGCCGCCAGCGGGAAGCTATCTCGACAATGTGATCCTGGATGTGCAGTTCTGAGCCGGGTGTGATCGTGGTTGTGGGAGCGGGCTTGCCCCGCGATTGGCGTCAGATCAGGCAACGATGCCAGGCATTCCGACGCCAATCGCGGGGCAAGTCGCAGCGGCGCACCGCCGCTCCCACGGTATCAGCGCAGGTCGTCGACCATCTTCAGCAGCGTCTCCAGCACCGCCCCCGCCAGCGCCTTCGAGCGCTCGCCGGACCAGCCGGTACGCGGATTCGGCGCATCGTCATGGTCCTTGAACGGCATCTCCAGGGTCAGCGACAGGCAGTCATGGGCTTGGCCCACGGCGTTGCAAGCCAGGGTCATGTTGGCCTGGCCGGGTTCGTCGCGGGTGTAGCCATACGTGGTCTGGAAGTCCTTGGTCAGGCTGCACAGCGTGCTGCGGAATTGCTCTTCCAGTTTGGCGATGCGCGGCGTGTAACCCGGGTTGCCCTCGCAGGCAGCGGTGAACACGTGGGGGATTTCCTCGTCGCCATGGGCATCGACGAAGGCGTCCACGCCATGCAGTTTCATCTGGCTCTGGGCGAAGAACACCTCGGGGCTCAGCTCGACACTGGCGTCCTGCCAGGCGCGATTGAGGTCTTTGCCCTTGAAGTTGGTGCGCAGGTGGCCGAGGAAGGCGCCGTCCGGGTTCATGTTGGGGATCAGGTACAGGTCGGCCTTGGCCAGCAGTTGCTGGATGACTTTATCGTTGGCCTGCAGGCGATCGATCACGCCCTCGATGAACCATTCGGCCATGTGCTCGCCCGGGTGCTGCTGAGCGATGATCCACAGCTTGCGCTTGCCGGCGGCGCCGTCGCCTGCACGCAGCAGCGGGATGTCACGGCCCTGCACGCTGCGCCCGTTGGCCAGCAGCGTTACGCCGGGGATCTGCCGGGCACGTTCGATCAGCTGGTTGTGGCGGGCGCGGGGGTAGGGTTCGAAGTAGGCGAACCACACCTGACCTTGCTCAGCTTTCAATTCGAAGCTCAGCGCCTTGCCGTCGAACTGGCTGGGCACGCGGAACCATGTCTGCTGGTCGTAGGAGGCCACGGCGTGGTAACCGGTCCAGGCATTCTTGTAGGAAGACTCGGCAGCGTTATCCAGGCTGAAGCGATGGACCTGGCCAGGGGTGAGGCCACTGACCTTGAAGTGGAACCACTGGAAGTGGCCACTGTTGGTGTCCGGGCGGATGTTCAGGTGAACCTGCGCGGGGTTGCTGGCGTCCAGCACCAGGATGTTGCCGGAATCGAAGTCGCAGTCGATGTGCAGCGGGGACAGCGTCACGGTCATTGCCAGTCTCCTGTCTTGGCGTTGTTGTGACGGTACTGTACACCGCATGGTGGCGGCGTTGTGCAGCGAATGCTCTCAAGGGCTGACGCGATCCCTTTGTAGGAGCGGCCTTGCGTCGCGAAAGGGGCGCGTAGCGGCCCCAGCAATCTACGCGGTGACGCTGAGATCCTGGGGCCGCGTTGCGGCCCTATCGCGACACAAGGCCGCTCCTACAAGGATCGCGAAGGCTTCAGGCCCACAAACCCAATGCCACCAGTGCGGCTACACCCAGCCCGAGCGCAATCGAACAGCCGCCCAACGACAATGCGGCGCGCCCTTGCCGATACCAGCCGTCGTCACCCAGCTGGCGTGCCGGCGCGAGCAGGCTGCGCCAGCGCAATTCGGTTTGCTGGAAAGCGCGCAGATGTTCGGGGGCCGCATCCAGCCAGCGGCGGAAGTCGATGCGTTCGCTGGCGGTCACTTCAGGGCTTTGCAGACGCACATACCATTGCCCGGCAATGCTGGCCACGGCGTCGCCTTGCGCGCGGGTGGTCTGCAGGGCCTGGTTCATGTGGCGTTCGATGCTGATCAAGGGCAGGTCGAGGCGTTCGGCGATGGCGGCGAAGCCCAGCTGGTCGAGGCGGTTGAGCAGAAAGACTTGCTGCACCCGGCGCGGCAGGCGTTTGAGCGCATGCATCAGGTTATCCTGAGCATGCTGCTCGGCGATTTGGGGTTCATGCTCAAGGGGCAGTAGCAAGCGGGTCATGAACAGCTCCTTGCTCATTGGGGGAGGAGTGGGGGCATCTTCCTTGACGCGAGATCAGCTTAAGCTTAACGAGATTGATTCTCAAGTGCTGATTCGGCAAAGATTTGTAATGAGCGTTCACGTCCTGACACAGTTTTGCTATCATCGCCGGCATCAACGATCTTCATTAGCCTGAAGAGCCAAAAAAAATGACCCGGCAAAAAGCCGGGTCAAAAACCGTGATTAGCCTGATGAGGAGATAATCTGAGCGTCCGACCTGAGGACGTTGCAGGTTATCCAGCCGGTCTCGCGACCTGCTAAGCGCAATAATAATGGTTATCATTTGCCAGTCAAATGATTTTTCCTGTTATCGGTAAAAAAATCTTCCTGACGCGCTCCTCGTCCCCGGCAGACGGGGTTTTTGCCGTTCGTCGGCTATCACGTTCTCCCTTCTATACCGTCCCTTGTTCCGTGGTTTGGCGCTGCTCCAGCAGGGCCCGCGCCATGTTGACCATGTGCATCAGGGCAAATATCACATCCCGTGTCGTGCCCTGCAGATGGGCGCCTGTTTCCTGAGCGGTGGATGCTGCGCAGCGCAGCAGGGCCAGGGCGTGTTCGTTCGCCTGAGCCCCAGTGACGCCTTCGCGCAGCGTCCACAGTGGGCGCTGCAGTTCTGACGGGTTGGGGGTGGGGTTGAGGTAGAAGTCGAGGGCGCGGCGGGCGGCCTCTTCGTCGAGATCTGTTTCTTCTTTTTTCGAATTGCTCATGACTGCACCTATGAAATCCGTTCCAGGACAATGAGCGAATGATGTTAGGTCATTCTGTATTATTGGCATCTGCTAAGATAATTCAGGATGTGTATTGAAGCCATTCATCCAGTCCGTATCGTTCACAGCCATGGAAAACTGGATCGAATTTCTCTCGCGCTACAAGCACGAGCACAACCTCAAGCAATACCAACTGGCCGAACGCTTAGGGATGACCCAAGGCGGTCTCGGCCATTGGTTGCGTGGCACGCGCCGGCCCACCCTGGAGACCGTCAACGAAAAGCTGGAGCAGCTTGGGCTGGTGTATCTGGAGGCGCGGGTGATGGTGGTCGAGCGCGACATCATGGCGCGCGAGGACCGGGGTGTTTACGCGGTGGACCGGCCGCTTTCGGTCAATGCCATGCGCCATGCCAGTTTCCGCTTCCCGGTGTTGAGCTGGGCCGACTTGCAGGGCGCGCTGCCCGAGTCCAGTGAAACCCAGGAACTGACTGGCTATATGCCTGCCGGCAATGCGTTCTGGTTACCGGTGGAGAATGACTCGATGAACGCCGCCAGTGGCAGAAGCCTGCCGCAGGGCGTGCTGGTGTTGGTGGATGCCGGGATCGAGGTTGCGCCAGGCCGGCTGGTGGTGGCCCGGCAACCGGGCAAGCCAGCGGTGCTGAGGGAGTTGATCGAGGAGGGTGGGCAGCGGATGCTCAGGCCGCTCAATACCTTGTATCCCACCGTGCTGTGCGAGGAGGGGTGCGAGTTTCTGGGGGTTGTGGTGCGGATGCACGGGGTGCTGTAGAGGCTTGGGCGGGCCTCATCGCGGGGCAAGTCGCGTCGGCGCACCGCCGCTCCCACGCTGCACCAGTTCTTGCGGGCACTTCAGAGCGTGGGAGCGGCGGTGCGCCGATGCGACTTGCCCCGCGATAAGGTCCTGGCGACCTATTCCTCTAGTTCGACCAGCACTGTCCCCTCGCTGACCATATCCCCCTCCTGACAGAACAGCGCCTTCACCGTCCCGCCATGTGGTGCCCGAATGCTGTGCTCCATCTTCATCGCCTCCAGCACCACCAACGCGGTGCCTGCCTCCACCACCTGCCCCGGCTCCACCAGCACCCGCACGATACTGCCGTTCATCGGCGCACCGAGCCCGCCCTGATGGCTGTGGCTGGCCTCAGCGGCAGCAATCGGGTCATGCACGCTGACGGCATGCAACTCACCCTGCCACTGCAGGTACAGGGTACCGCCCCGGCGCACGGCCAGATGGCGACGACGGATGCCGCCCTGGTCGTGGCACAGCTGTTCCCCAACAAGCTGGTAGTTAGACGGCGCAGTGCGCTCCAGGGCGACCGCCTGCTCATGCCCCTCACACTGCAAATGCAGGCTGCTACGCGCTGGCAGCCCCAGGCGCAGCCCCTCGCGGGCAGCCCACGGCGAGGCCGGGTCGTCCTGGCGTTGCAGGGCCGGCGCGCTTTGCAGCCAGGCTTCGGCGGCAGCTTCCCAGAACGGCGCGGGCAAGGCTTCAACCGCCGGCAGCAGAACTTCCTGATGACGTGGAATGAACCCCGTATCCAGCTCTGCCGCAGCAAACGCCGGGTGCGCAAGGATACGGCGCAGGAAGGCGATGTTGGTCTTCAAGCCACCGATGGCGAACTCATCGAGCATCGCCAGCAGCCGCAGGCGCGCCTGCTCGCGGTCCTGGCCCCAGGCAATCAGCTTGCCCAGCATCGGGTCGTAGAACGGCGACACCACATCGCCCTCGCTGACCCCGCTGTCTACCCGCCGCCCTTCACCCGGCGCCGACTCGCGGTACAGCGCCAGGGTGCCGGTGGCCGGCAGGAATTCGTTGGCCGGATCCTCGGCATACAGCCGCACTTCGATCGCATGGCCGATCAGCGGTACCTGCTCCTGGGTGATCGGCAGCGCTTCGCCACAGGCGACGCGAATCTGCCAGGCCACCAGATCCAGGCCGGTGATGGCCTCGGTGACCGGGTGCTCCACCTGCAGGCGGGTGTTCATCTCCATGAAGAAGAACTCGCCACGGGCGTCGAGCAGGAACTCCACGGTACCAGCACCCACGTAGCCGATGGCCTGGGCCGCGCGCACCGCCGCCTGGCCCATGGCCTGGCGCAGTTGCGGGGACAGGCCCGGGGCTGGCGCTTCCTCCACGACTTTCTGGTGGCGGCGCTGGATCGAGCAGTCGCGCTCGTTCAGGTACAGGCAATTGCCGTGCTGGTCGGCGAACACCTGGATTTCCACATGGCGTGGCTTGAGCACATATTTTTCCACCAGCATGCGCGCATCGCCGAACGACGACTGTGCTTCACGCTGGGCCGAGGCCAGGGCGTCGGCCAGCTGGCTTTCTTCCTCGACCACCTTCATGCCCTTGCCGCCACCGCCGGCGCTGGCCTTGAGCAGCACCGGGTAGCCGATGCGTTCGGCGGCGGCGCGGAAGGTGTCGATATCCTGCGCTTCACCGTGGTAACCCGGTACCAGCGGCACGCCGGCAGCCTCCATCAGCGCCTTGGCCGCCGACTTGCTGCCCATGGCGTCGATGGCGCTGGCCGGTGGGCCGAGGAAGATCAGCCCGGCCTGTTCGATGGCGCGGGCGAAGCCGGCGTTCTCCGACAAGAAACCGTAGCCCGGGTGGATGGCCTGGGCGCCGCTGGCCTTGGCCGCGGCGATCAGCTTGTCGATCACCAGGTAGCTGTCGGCGGCCTTGCTGCCGCCCAGGTCGACGCGGATATCGGCTTCGCGGCTGTGGCGGGCGTCGCGGTCGGTGGCGCTGTGCACGGCCACGGTGGTCAGGCCCAGGGCCTTGGCGGTGCGCATCACCCGGCAGGCGATCTCGCCGCGGTTGGCGACCAGCAGGGTGGTCAACGTGGGACGGCTCATGGGCGCGGTTCCTTCTTCTGTTCGGTTTGCCAGGCGGGGCGGCGTTTTTCCAGGAAGGCGCGCAGGCCCTCCTGGCCTTCGGCGCTGACGCGGATGCGGGCGATGGTGTTTTCGCAATAGCGACGCAGGGCCGGGCTCAGCTCGCCGTCGTCCACTTCGCGCAGCAGGTCCTTGGTGGCGCGCAGGGCCTGGGGGCTGTTGTGCAGCAGGTTGTCCACCCAGGCTTCGACCTGGGCGTCCAGCTCGCCGGCCGGGTACACCTCGGCCAGCAGGCCCAGTTCACGGGCACGTACCCCGCTGAAGCGTTCGGCGGTGAGGGCGTAGCGGCGTGCGGCGCGCTCGCCGATGGCCTTGACCACGAACGGGCTGATCACCGCCGGGGCCAGGCCGATGCGCACTTCCGACAGGCACAGCTGCGCGTCTTCGGCGCCGATGGCCATGTCGCAGCAACTGATCAAGCCCAGCGCGCCACCAAAGGCCGCGCCTTGCACCACGGCCAGGGTCGGGGCCTTGAGGCGGTGCAGGGCATACATCAGCTCGCCCAGTTCGTGGGCGTCGTCGAGATTGGTATTGAAGTCCAGTTGCGCCGACTGCTGCATCCAGGCCAGGTCGGCGCCGGCGCTGAAATGCCGGCCACGGCCACGCAGCAGCAAAAAGCGCAGGCTGCTGTCTTCGGCCAGCCTGTCCAGCGCGACGATCAGCTCGCGGATCATCTGCGCGTTGAAGGCGTTGTTCTTGTCTTCCCGGCTCAGCCACAGGGTGGTGAAGCCGCGGGGGTCGTGTTCCAGCTCGATAGTGGCGAAATCGGTCATGGGTCACATCCGGAAAATGCCGAAGCGGCTCTGTTCGATCGGGGCGTTCAGCGCGGCGGACAGCGCCAGGCCGAGCACGTCGCGGGTCTGCGCCGGGTCGATGACGCCGTCGTCCCACAGCCGGGCGCTGGAGTAGTAGGGGTGCCCCTGGTGCTCGTACTGGTCGAGGATCGGCTGCTTGAGCTTCTTCTCGTCCTCCAGGCTGAACACTTCGCCGCTGCGCTCGCTCTGCTCGCGCTTGACCTGGGCCAGCACGCCGGCCGCCTGTTCGGCACCCATCACGCCGATGCGCGCATTGGGCCACATCCACAAAAAGCGCGGGTCGTAGGCGCGACCGCACATGCCATAGTTGCCGGCACCGAAGCTGCCGCCGATGATCACCGTGAACTTCGGCACCTGGGCGCAGGCTACCGCGGTCACCAGTTTGGCGCCGTGCTTGGCGATACCGCCTTCTTCGTACTTCTTGCCGACCATGAAACCGGTGATGTTCTGCAGGAACAGCAACGGGATGCCGCGCTGGCAGGCCAGCTCGATGAAGTGCGCGCCTTTTTGCGCAGCTTCGGCGAACAGGATGCCGTTGTTGGCCAGGATCGCCACCGGGTAGCCGTGCAGGTGGGCGAAGCCACATACCAAAGTAGTGCCGAACAGCGCCTTGAACTCATCGAACACCGAGCCGTCGACCAGGCGCGCAATCACCTCGCGCACATCGAATGGCTGCTTGGCATCGGCCGGCACCACGCCATACAACTCTTCGGCGCCATACAGCGGTGCAATCGGTGCCTGGCATTGCAGTTTGCCGAGCTTGTGCCAGTTGAGGTTGGCCACGCTGCGTCGGGCGATGGCCAGGGCGTGTTCATCGTTGTCGGCATAGTGGTCGGCCACGCCGCTGGTGCGGCAGTGCACGTCGGCGCCGCCGAGGTCCTCGGCGCTGACCACTTCACCGGTCGCCGCTTTTACCAAGGGCGGGCCGGCCAGGAAGATGGTCGCCTGCTGGCGCACCATGATCGCCTCGTCGGCCATGGCCGGCACATAGGCGCCACCGGCGGTGCACGAGCCCATCACCACGGCGATCTGCGGGATGCCCAGCGCACTCATGTTGGCCTGGTTGAAGAAGATCCGCCCGAAGTGCTCGCGGTCCGGGAACACCTCGTCCTGGCGTGGCAGGTTGGCGCCGCCGGAGTCCACCAGGTAGATGCACGGCAGGCGGTTCTGCAGGGCGATGGTCTGGGCGCGCAGGTGCTTCTTCACCGTCAGCGGGTAATAGGAGCCGCCTTTGACCGTGGCATCGTTGGCCACGATCATGCACTCCACGCCCTCGACCCGGCCGATACCGGCGATCACGCCAGCGGCGGGTACGTCTTCGCCGTACACCTCATGGGCGGCCAGCTGGCCGATCTCGAGGAACGCCGAACCCGGGTCGAGCAGGCGGTCGATGCGCTCGCGCGGCAGCAGCTTGCCCCGTGAGGTGTGCCGCTGCTGGGCCTTGGGCCCGCCGCCCTGCGCGATGTGGGTGATCAGGCCGCGCAGTTTCGTGACCTGCTCGAGCATGGCCGCGCTGTTGCCGGCGAACTCCGCCGAGCGCGGGTTGATCTGGGTGTGCAAGGTAGCCATGTGCGCCCGTTCCTTATGCTCAGCGGGTTTCGTTGAACAGTTCGCGACCGATCAGCATCCGGCGGATTTCGCTGGTGCCGGCGCCGATCTCGTACAGCTTGGCATCGCGCAGCAGGCGCCCGGCCGGGAACTCATTGATGTAGCCGTTGCCACCGAGGATCTGGATCGCCTCCAGGGCCATCTGCGTGGCGCGCTCGGCGGTGTACAGGATCACCCCGGCGGCGTCCTTGCGGGTGGTCTCGGCGCGGTCGCAGGCCTGGGCCACGGCGTACAGGTAGGCGCGGCTGGCGTTGAGCTGGGTGTACATGTCGGCGATCTTGCCCTGGATCAGCTGGAATTCGCCGATGCTCTGGCCGAACTGCTTGCGGTCGTGAATGTAGGGGACGACCAGGTCCATGCAGCTCTGCATGATGCCGGTCGGGCCGCCAGAGAGCACCACGCGCTCGTAGTCCAGGCCGCTCATCAGTACCCGCACGCCGCCGTTGAGCTGGCCGAGGATGTTCTCTTCTGGCACTTCGACGTCATCGAAGAACAGCTCGCAGGTGTTGGAGCCGCGCATGCCCAGCTTGTCGAACTTGTTGCTGCGGCTGAAGCCCTTCCAGTCGCGCTCGACGATGAACGCGGTGATGCCGTGGGGGCCCTTGTCCAGGTCGGTCTTGGCGTAGATCACATAGGTGTTGGCGTCGGGGCCGTTGGTGATCCAGGTCTTGCTGCCGTTGAGCACGTAGCGGTCGCCGCGTTTTTCGGCGCGCAGCTTCATCGACACCACGTCGGAGCCGGCGTTGGGTTCGCTCATGGCCAGGGCGCCGATGTGCTCGCCGCTGATCAGCTTGGGCAGGTACTTGAGTTTCTGCTCGTGGGTGCCGTTGCGGTTGATCTGGTTGACGCACAGGTTGGAGTGGGCGCCATAGGACAGGGCCACCGAGGCCGACCCGCGGCTGATCTCTTCCATCGCCACCACGTGGGCCAGGTAGCCCAGGCCGGCGCCGCCGTACTCCTCCGAAACGGTGATGCCCAGCAGGCCCATATCGCCAAATTTGCGCCACATGTCGGCGGGGAACAGGTTGTCGTGGTCGATCTGCGCGGCGCGCGGGGCCAGCTCGGCGGCGACGAAGGTGCGCACCTGGTCGCGGAGCATGTCGATGGTTTCGCCCAGGGCGAAGTTCAGGGTCGGGTAATGCATGTGGGCACCTTCTTGTTCTTGATATTCGGGTACCACGGCGACCTTGTGGAAACGGGGTTGTGGGAGCGGGCTTGCCCCGCGATGCCCGTCAGAACGGCCAGCTGTGTTGCCTGGTCCGGCCTCATCGCGGGGCAAGCCCGCTCCCACAACCTCGTTCCTCTTCGCCGCCGTGATGCGTGGTTGACGTTAACGTAAACCTGCCTCCCGGCACTGTCAATCGATTCATCACCTTTACGTAAACGTAAATCTGCGCCAGAGTAATTGCCGCTTGCTTCAGTCGTGCCCAGAACAACCACAAGAAGGGACACCCATGAGTCAACCAAGCTATACCCGCGGCCGCCAGGACCATCCGTTACTGACCCTGACCATCGGCCAGGCCTTCGACGCCACTGTGGCCCGGTATGCCGAACGCGAGGCATTGGTAGTAAAGCATCAAGGCCTGCGCTACAGCTGGCGCGAACTGGCCGCACAGGTCGAGCTGCACGCCCGGGCGCTCATGGCGCTGGGCGTGGCCGGCGGTGAGCGGGTCGGCATCTGGTCGCCCAACTGCGCCCAGTGGTGCATCCTGCAGCTGGCCACGGCCAAGGTCGGCGCGATCCTGGTCAACATCAACCCGGCCTATCGGGTGGGGGAGCTTGAGTATGTGCTGCGCCAGTCCGGCTGCCGCTGGCTGGTGTGCGCCGATGCGTTCAAGACCTCCGACTACCACGCCATGGTGCAAGAGCTGGTGCCGGAGCTGGCGAGCCACGCGATTGGCCAATTGAACAGCGATCGCCTGCCCGAGCTGCGCGGGGTGATCAGCCTGGCCGCCGAGCCGCCCGCAGGCTTCCTGCCCTGGGCCGCGCTGGCCGGGCGGGCAGGGGAGACCGATCCTGCCACCTTCGAGCAGCGCCAGAACAGCCTGCAGTTCGACCAGCCGGTGAACATCCAGTACACCTCCGGCACCACCGGCGCGCCCAAAGGCGCGACCCTGAGCCACTACAATATCCTCAACAACGGCTACATGGTCGGCGCAAGCCTTGGCCTCACCGAACACGACCGCATGGTCATCCCGGTGCCGCTGTACCACTGCTTCGGCATGGTCATGGCCAACCTCGGTTGCATCACCCACGGCAGCACCATGGTCTACCCCAACGACGCCTTCGACGCCGAGCTTACCCTGCGCGCCGTGGCCGAAGAGCGTGCCAGCATCCTCTATGGTGTGCCGACCATGTTCATCGCCATGCTCGACCACCCGTCGCGCCCGCAGCTGGACCTCTCGACCCTGCGCAGCGGCATCATGGCCGGCACCACCTGCCCGATCGAGGTGATGCGCAAGGTCATCGAGCAGATGCACATGGCCGAGGTGCAGATCGCCTACGGCATGACCGAGACCAGCCCGGTGTCGCTGCAGACCGGCCCGGATGATGAACTGGAACTGCGCGTGACCACGGTCGGTCGCACCCAGCCGCAGCTGGAAACCAAGCTGGTGGACGCCGACGGCTGCATCGTCCCGCGGGGCCAGATCGGCGAACTGTGCACTCGAGGCTACAGCGTGATGCTCGGCTACTGGGACAACCTGCAGGCCACCCATGACGCCATCGACCCGGCCCGCTGGATGCGCACCGGTGATCTGGCCGTGATGGACGATCAGGGTTACGTGCGCATCGTCGGGCGCAACAAGGACATGATCATTCGCGGCGGCGAGAACATCTATCCGCGTGAGCTGGAGGAGTTCTTCCACACCCACCCAGCGGTGGCCGAGGCCCAGGTGGTGGGGATTCCGTGCAGCAAGTACGGCGAGGAGGTGGTGGCGTGGATTCGCCTGCACCCTGGGCACAGCGCCACGGCCGATGAATTGCAGCAGTGGTGCAAGGCGCGCCTGGCGCATTTCAAGGCGCCTCGGCATTTCCGCTTTGTCGACGAGTTCCCGATGACGGTGACCGGGAAGGTGCAGAAGTTCAGGATGCGCGAGATCAGCGTCGCGGACCTGGGCGCCCAGGCTGGGCATCGATCGCCTGGCGCACCAGCTTGAGCAATTGATCGAAGGTGACGTCGACGGAAATCTCCGCTTCGATCAGGATGTGCAGCTCTTCCTCGACCCGCGCCTGCAGCTCGACCATGTCGAAGCTGTCGGCGCCCAGTTCGCCCATGCCATGGCCAGCCCTGAGCGCCTTGTGCCTGCCATTGAGTTCAAGGAAGTCGTCGATGATCCACAACAGGGTCGAGGTGACACGGTCTTCGGTGGGCATGAGGGCGGCTGGCGTCAGGGGGTGAGTGCTCTGTTTAACCAGCTTCGCCCGCCTGCGCTACTGGCAAAAATATCAGGTACCCCGCCAGCCTCGCCCGCAGCCTTGTCTATCCTCAAGCTTTCACCGGCGGCTCCTCGCTCGGCGGGTCGCCCACGGTCGGCGGCACGCTCGGCTTGATCGGCAGCTCGTCCGGCTCTTGCTCGGGCACCGGCGGCGGCAATGTCGGGTCGTCGATGTTCGGGTCGGGTGTCTCCGGTGGAATGGGAATACTCATGGGCCTGACCTCGCGTGGTGAATGAAGCGGTGTTGCAGGCTTGGACTCACGCCTCGCGCCATTCGCTCAGTTTTTTTGAACCCCCGCGCCCGATCACGGCTCAGAACCCTTACCGCCACAAGCCCAATGGAGTGAGTGCGATGTCAGGTAACGAGCCCTTCGAAAGCGTGCCCATGGCCAACGACCACCCGGAGCAGGCCATCAGCCTGGCCCAGGCCTTGTTGGCGCCGCGCATCGTCATCGAGGATGCAAGCCCGGTGCTCGACGGCGGCACCTTTGCCGCCAAGGCGGTGCGCGGGCACAAGGTCGAGGTCAGTGCCAAGGTGTACGCCGACGGCCACGACCGCCTGGCAGTGACCCTGTTCTGGCGCCAGGCCCACAATGCCCGCTGGCACGCCGTGCCCATGCACTCGCCGGGCAACGACCTGTGGCTGGCCGCGTTCACCCCGACCGAACTGGGCCTGCACCTGTATAGCATCGAGGCCTGGATCGACCCGTTCGCCACCTATTCCCACGACCTGGAAAAGAAATACGCCGCAGGCCAGGACGTGCAGCTCGAGCTGGAGGAGGGCAGGCTGCTGCTGGGCAAGGGCATCGAGCGCAGCGACGGTCTGGTGCGCGAGCAGCTGCAACACCTGCAGCAGCGCCTGCCGGGCCTGCCGTTGGACGAGCAGGTGGCGCAGCTGCTGCACCCCGATGTCACCCGGTTGATGAGCGAGGCCGAGCACCGCAGCTACCTTGCCCGCAGCGCCGAGTTCCCCGTGGACGTGGACCGCGAAGCCGCGTTGTTCGCCAGCTGGTACGAGCTGTTCCCACGCTCGATAACCGACAGCCCCGAGCGCCACGGCACTTTCAACGACGTGCACCAACGCCTGCCGATGATCCGCGACATGGGCTTCGACGTGCTCTACTTCCCGCCCATTCACCCCATCGGCATGCAACACCGCAAGGGCCGCAACAACGCGTTGCAGGCCGAGCCCGGCGACCCCGGCAGCCCTTACGCCATCGGCAGTGCCGAGGGCGGCCACGACGCCATCCACCCTCAGCTGGGCAGCCGCGAAGACTTCCGCCGGCTGGTGGCGGCTGCCGCCGAACACGGCCTCGAGATCGCCCTGGACTTCGCCATCCAGTGCTCCCAGGACCACCCCTGGCTGAAGGAGCACCCCGGCTGGTTCAGCTGGCGCCCCGACGGCACCATCCGCTATGCCGAGAACCCGCCGAAAAAGTACCAGGACATCGTCAACGTCGATTTCTACGCCCCCGAGGCGGTGCCCGGCCTGTGGCTGGCGCTGCGCGACGTGGTGGTCGGCTGGGTCGAGGAGGGGGTCAAGACCTTCCGCGTCGACAACCCGCACACCAAGCCGCTGCCGTTCTGGCAATGGCTGATCGCCAATGTGCGCAGCCAGCATCCCGAGGTGATCTTCCTCGCCGAAGCCTTCACCCGCCCGGCGATGATGGCGCGGCTGGGCAAGGTGGGGTACGCCCAGAGCTACACCTACTTCACCTGGCGCAACAGCAAGCAGGAGCTGCGCGAGTACTTCGAAGAACTCAACCAGCCGCCGTGGAGCCTGTGTTATCGGCCCAACTTCTTCGTCAACACGCCGGACATCAACCCGTTCTTCCTGCACACCTCTGGCCGGGCAGGCTTTCTGATCCGAGCCGCGCTGGCGACCATGGGCTCAGGGCTATGGGGCATGTATTCGGGCTTCGAGCTGTGCGAAGGCACGCCGCTGCCCGGCAAGGAGGAATACCTGGACTCGGAGAAATATGAGATCCGCCCGCGCGACTTCAACCAGCCCGGCAACATCGTCGCCGAAATCGCCCAGCTCAACCGCATCCGCCGGCAGAACCGCGCCCTGCAGAGCCACCTGGGCGTGATCTTCCTCAACTGCTGGAACGACCAGATCCTGTACTTCGCCAAACGCACCGCCGAGCGCGACAACTACATCCTCGTCGCCATCAGCCTCGACCCGCACAACGCCCAGGAGGCCAACTTCGAGCTGCCATTGTGGGAACTGGGCCTGGACGACAACGCCGACACCCAGGGCGAAGACCTGATGAACGGCCAGCGCTGGACCTGGCACGGCAAGACCCAGTGGATGCGCATCGAGCCCTGGCACCAGCCGTTTGGGATCTGGCGGATAGAGAAAATGCGCTAGGCCAATCGCGGGGCAAGCCCGCTCCCACGATCTACCACGTGGGAGCGGGCTTGCCCCGCGATCAACCTCGTGCACAAAACCGAACAGAAAGGAGTCGCACATGGCCAAGCGTTCCCGCCCGGCAGCCTTCATCGACGATCCCCTCTGGTACAAGGACGCGGTGATCTACCAGCTGCACGTAAAATCGTTCTTCGACGCGAACAACGACGGCATCGGCGATTTCGCCGGCTTGATCAGCAAGCTCGACTACATCGCCGAACTTGGCGTCAACACCCTCTGGCTGTTGCCGTTCTACCCCTCGCCACGGCGCGACGACGGTTACGACATCGGCGAATACAAAGCCGTGCATCCGGACTACGGCAGCATGGCCGACGCCAAACGCTTCATCGCCGAAGCCCACAAGCGCGGCCTGCGGGTAATCACCGAACTGGTCATCAACCACACCTCCGACCAGCACCCCTGGTTCCAGCGCGCCCGCCACGCCAAGCGCGGCAGCAAGGCCCGGGACTTCTACGTGTGGTCGGACGACGACCAGAAATACGACGGCACCCGGATCATCTTCCTCGACACCGAAAAGTCCAACTGGACCTGGGACCCGGTGGCCGGCCAGTATTTCTGGCACCGCTTCTACTCCCACCAGCCGGACCTGAACTTCGACAACCCGCAGGTGCTCAAGGCCGTGATCGGGGTGATGCGCTTCTGGCTCGACATCGGTGTCGACGGCCTGCGCCTGGACGCCATCCCCTACCTGATCGAACGCGACGGCACCAACAACGAAAACCTGCCCGAGACCCACGTGGTGCTCAAGGCGATCCGCGCCGAGATCGACGCCAACTACCCCGACCGCATGCTGCTGGCCGAGGCCAACCAGTGGCCGGAGGACACCCGGCCGTACTTCGGCGAAGGCGAGGGCGACGAATGCCACATGGCCTTCCACTTCCCGCTGATGCCGCGCATGTACATGGCCCTGGCCATGGAAGACCGTTTTCCGATCACCGATATCCTGCGCCAGACCCCGGAGATCCCCGCCAACTGCCAGTGGGCGATCTTCCTGCGCAACCACGATGAGCTGACCCTGGAGATGGTCACCGACCGCGAGCGCGACTACCTGTGGAACTACTATGCCGAAGACCGTCGCGCGCGCATCAACCTGGGGATTCGCCGACGCCTGGCGCCCTTGCTGCAGCGCGACCGGCGGCGCATCGAGCTGCTGACCAGCCTGCTGCTATCGATGCCTGGCACGCCCACGCTGTACTACGGCGACGAACTGGGCATGGGCGACAACATCTACCTGGGCGACCGCGACGGCGTGCGCACCCCCATGCAGTGGTCGCCGGACCGCAACGGCGGTTTCTCCAAGGCCGACCCGCAGCGCCTGGTGCTGCCACCGATCATGGACCCGCTGTACGGCTACCAGACCATTAATGTCGAAGCCCAGGCCCACGACCCGCACTCGCTGCTCAACTGGAACCGCCGCCTGCTGTCGGTGCGCAACCAGCAGAAGGCCTTTGGCCGTGGCACCTTGAAAATGCTCACCCCGAGCAACCGACGCATCCTCGCCTATATCCGCGAATACACCGATGCCGAGGGCAGCAGTGAAGTGGTGTTGTGCGTGGCCAACGTTTCACGCGCCGCCCAGGCCGCGGAGCTGGAGCTTTCGCAGTACGCCGAACGGGTGCCGGTGGAGATGCTCGGTGGCAGCGCGTTCCCGCCCATCGGCCAGTTGCCGTTCCTGCTTACCCTGGCGCCATACGGCTTCTACTGGTTCCTGCTGGCCGCCCACGATCGCATGCCCAGCTGGCATGTGCAGCCCGCCGAAGGCCTGCCCGAGCTGACCACCCTGGTGCTGCGCAAGCGCATGGAAGAGCTGCTTGAAGCGCCGTCCCGGGACACCCTGGAAAGCGCGATCCTGCCCCAGTACCTGCCCAAGCGCCGCTGGTTCGCCGGCAAGGAAGGGCCGATCGACCAGGTGCGCCTGCGTTACGGCGTACGCGTCGCCACCGCGACGTTGCCGGCATTGCTCGGCGAGCTGGAGGTGCACAGCAAAGGGGTGGTGAGCCACTACCAGCTGCCGTTCGGGCTGTTGCCCGAGGAGCAGATCAACGCCGCGCTGCCCCAGCAACTGGCGCTGTCGCGGGTGCGCCGTGGTCGTCAGGTAGGGCTTATCACCGATGCCTTCGTCCTCGAGCCTTTCATCCGCGCGGTGCTGTGCGGCTGCCAGGACGGCCTGCGCCTGCCCTGCGGCGACGGCCTGGGCGAACTGCGTTTCCAGTGCACCGAGCAGCTCGCCGCGCTGGCACTCGATGAACAGAGCGAAGTGCGCTACCTGGGCGCGGAGCAGTCCAACAGCTCGGTGGTGGTGGGCGGCAGCCTGGTGCTCAAGCTGATCCGCCGGGTCAACCCCGGCACCCACCCGGAGCTGGAGATGAGCGCCTACCTGACTGCGGCGGGCTTCGCCAATATTTCCCCCTTGCTGGCCTGGGTAAGCCGCGTCGATGAACGCGAGCAGCCGCACCTGCTGATGATCGCCCAAGGCTATTTGAGCAACCAGGGCGATGCCTGGGACTGGACCCAGAACACCCTGGAGCGGGCGATTCGCGACGAGATGGAACCGACCCGCAGCGAGCAGGAGGCGCACACCGACGCCTTGGCCGAACTCACCGGCTTCGCCGCCTTGCTGGGCCAGCGCCTGGGCGAGATGCACCTGCTGCTGGCGGCGCCCACCACTGATCAAGCATTCCAACCACGGCCCAGCGATGCCCGCGACAGCGAGCGCTGGAGCCGGCAAATCAGCGCCGAGCTCGAGCATGCCCTGGACCTGCTGGCCCAGCACCGCAACAGCCTGGACAACGACAGCCAGGCCCTGGTCGACGACCTGCAGCAACAACGCCAAGGCTTGCGCCAGCACATCGACAACCTGGCCCGCCAGGCCCAGGGCGGCTTGTTGATGCGTGTGCACGGCGACCTGCACCTGGGCCAGGTGCTGGTGGTGCAGGGCGATGCCTACCTGATCGATTTCGAGGGCGAACCGGCGCGGCCGCTCGACGAGCGCCGGGCCAAGCACAGCCCTTACAAGGATGTCAGCGGCGTATTGCGCTCCTTCGACTATGCTGCTGCCATGATCCTGCGCAGCGCCTCGGCGGTAGACCTCTCCGACGCGGCGCGCCAGGCCCGTCAGCGGGTTGCCCGGCAGTACCTGCACCAGTCGCGTCACGCCTTCGTCGAAGCCTATGGCCTGGCCACCGCCGCCATGCCCCATGCCTGGCAGCAGGCCGAGGGCGAGCGCGCCGCACTGGAACTGTTCTGCCTGGAAAAAGCCGCCTACGAAATCAGCTACGAAGCCGAGAACCGGCCGAGCTGGCTGGCCGTGCCTTTGCATGGCCTGCATGGGTTGATCAGTACCTGGGGGGAGTCATGAACGTTTTTCTGATTGTGGCGGCGTGGGAGCGAGCTTGCCTCGCGATGAGGGTAGAGGCCCAATCGCGGGTCAAGCCCGCTCCCACGCCGCTCTCAAAAGGTCGTCAAGCAATCGTGTAAACACATGGAAAGGGGCAGTGAGATGAATGCAACCACGCGTGACAACGGCAGCCTTCGGCAACGGGACCTGGACGCCCTTGCCAGCGCCACGCACGCCGACCCGTTCGCCGTGCTCGGCCCGCACCCCGATGGTGCAGGCGGTCAGTTTATCCGGGCCTTCCTGCCCAACGCCCTGAATGTGCGCGTGCTGGCGCGCGATGGCGGGCGCGTGCTCGCTGACATGGAGCAACAGCGCCTGCCAGGGTTGTTCACCGCGCACATCAACGATGCACAGCCCTACCTGCTGCAGATCGGCTGGGCCGGGGGCGAGCAGGTCACCGAAGACCCCTACAGCTTCGGCCCGCAACTGGGCGACATGGACATGTACTTGTTCTCCGAGGGCAACCACCGCGACCTGTCCGGTCGCTTCGGTGCGCAACCGACCCAGGCCGACGGCATCGACGGCGTGTGCTTCTCGGTGTGGGCGCCCAACGCCAGGCGGGTTTCGGTGGTGGGCGATTTCAACAACTGGGACGGCCGCCGCCACCCCATGCGCCTGCGCCACAGCGCCGGGGTGTGGGAGTTGTTCGTGCCGCGCCTGGGTGTCGGCGAGACCTACAAGTTCGAAGTGCTCGGCGCCGACGGTGTGCTGCCGCTCAAGGCCGACCCGCTGGCCCGCGCCACCGAGTTGCCACCGAGTACCGCCTCGAAGGTGGCCGGCGCCCTGGCCCACCATTGGCACGATGAGCAATGGATGGCGCAGCGCGCCCAGCGCCACGCCTATAACGCACCGCTGTCGATCTACGAGCTGCACGCCGGCTCCTGGCGCTGCGAGCTGGACGATACCGGCGAGGTCGCGCGCTTCTACAACTGGCGCGAACTGGCCGAACGCCTGGTGCCCTACGTGCAGGAACTGGGATTCACCCATATCGAGCTGATGCCGATCATGGAGCACCCGTTCGGCGGCTCCTGGGGCTACCAGCCGCTGTCGCTGTTCGCCCCGACCTCGCGCTACGGCACGGCGGAAGATTTCGCCTTCTTCATCGACGCCTGCCACCAGGGCGGCATCGGCGTGATTCTCGATTGGGTACCGGCGCATTTCCCCACCGATGAACACGGCCTGGCGCGCTTCGACGGCACCGCGTTGTACGAGTACGACAATCCGCTGGAAGGCTTCCACCAGGATTGGAACACACTGATCTACAACCTCGGCCGCAACGAGGTGCGCGGCTTCATGCTGGCCTCGGCGCTGCACTGGCTCAAGCATTTCCACATCGACGGCCTGCGCGTCGATGCCGTGGCTTCGATGCTCTACCGCGACTACTCGCGCAAGGCCGGCGAGTGGGTGCCCAACCGCCATGGCGGGCGCGAGAACCTCGAAGCCATCGACTTCATCCGCCACCTCAACGGCGTCGCCGCTCACGAAGCACCGGGCGCGTTGATCATCGCCGAGGAATCCACCGCCTGGCCGGGCGTCAGCCAGCCGACCCAGCAGGGCGGGCTGGGCTTTGCCTACAAGTGGAACATGGGCTGGATGCACGACACCCTGCACTACATGCAGAACGACCCGATCCACCGCACCTACCACCACAACGAGATGAGCTTCGGGCTGATCTATGCCTACTCCGAGCATTTCATCCTGCCCATCTCCCACGACGAGGTAGTGCACGGCAAGCACTCGCTGATCGACAAGATGCCCGGCGATCGCTGGCAGAAGTTCGCCAACCTGCGCGCCTACCTCGCGTTCATGTGGGCCCACCCGGGCAAGAAGCTGCTGTTCATGGGCTGCGAGTTCGGCCAGTGGCGCGAGTGGAACCACGACAGCGAACTGGACTGGTACCTGCTGCAATACCCCGAGCACCAAGGGGTGCAGCGCCTGGTCGGCGATCTCAACCGGCTGTACCGTGAGGAGCCGGCACTGCACGAACAGGACTGCCAGCCCCAGGGCTTCCAGTGGCTGATCGGCGACGATGCGCACAACAGCGTGTACGCCTGGTTGCGCTGGAGCAGCCAGGGCGAGCCGTTGCTGGTGGTGGCCAACTTCACCCCGGTGCCGCGCGAGGGGTACCGGATCGGCGTGCCGTTCGGTGAGCGTTGGCAAGAGTTGCTCAACAGCGATGCCGGGCTGTATGCAGGGTCGAACGTGGGTAACCTGGGGGCGGTGGCCAGCGATGACATCGCCAGCCATGGGCAGCCCTTGTCGCTGGCGCTGAACCTGCCGCCGTTGGGGGTGTTGGTGATGAAGCCGGCTGGTTAACGAGTGGAACGACTTCTTGGCGGGTTCTCCCGCCAAGAAGTTGCTGAGTTACCGCGTTGAAGAGAAGCGGCTAGCCTCGTCGCGCTGTGTCTTCGATAAAATCCCGTTTGACAATGACTTGCATTGCGACTTGGCCATTGGAGACCACGCCTTCTCGGGTGGCGGTTCTTTCATCTTGTATATTGTTTATGAGTTCATTGAAAGATTTAGACTCTAGATCTGGTGGTGGGTCAATCGGTGTCGCTGAAATTGAGAATACATAGGTTCCGCCATGAGCTAGTTTTTCAGTGCGGCGTTTGATTTGGAATCCGATTGCTTTATTTGAGGTGTGTAAGAGTGTGGCGCAATGCACGGCATCGTTGAATATAGTGGCGTAAAGTCCATGTAAGTCATCGCTGTTGTCGGCTTCCAACCCTGCAAAGGAGTCTGGGGAAGATAGGTGCGATAAGCTGCGATATTCTTCTAGGAATGATTTTGTTTTGCTGGCTGCGAAGATTTTCAGTGCCTGTATGAATGTGCAGAGCTCGGCGTCTGATATACTTAATTTGTATATTTCGTCATCGGGAATATCAATGCTTGTTATTGATTTCCGAACTCTTATCATGAAAAATGGCAGCTCTTTGTTGGAGACTAAGGTCTCTCTGACTTCACTGAATGGGAGATAAAACTCGTGAAGTATATTCATGAAATGAGAGCTTGTTACAGGTTTGGTTGCTTTAACTCCGGCTAGGTCGAGGTCCGCTTTAGTTTCAGTGCTTGGGTCTGACAAGGCGATTCTGAGAGCAGCCCTCATCAAAGAGGGGCGGTTGCCTTTGGTGAGTTCTTCTGGCGCGTGTTGCGAAGCTAGAGCGGCGATTTCAGCATAGATTAATTTTTGGATTTCATCTATAAATTCCCATGGCTTGTACTCGTCGATGTCGTAAAATTCAGCTAATAGCTCGATGTTAATATTTAGATGATTGTCGTCTGGTAAGGGGGCGGTTGTCATAACGTTCTTCTCAGCGCAGTGTGCAATTTTGAGGGTGTCCACCTGCAGTCGATATCGGTATTAAGTTGGCTCTTACGATTAAAGCCGATCGACCTATAGGGATTTTCCCTGGCACCGTAAAGCATGGCAACTGATAGAAATGCCAGGTGCGACCTAGCACTGGAGGCTTTACTCTGGATTTTTTAGGCCGCCATGCAGTGGGCGAAAACTGAATGCGCGTTGCTTGTAAGGATCGATGTCGACGTTTAAGTGATCCGATGGGAATCAGCCGCTGAGCTCTGTAAGTTCGAAAGTGGCTCTATTTTCACACGCCTCGCATGCTTGGTATCCAGCAGCGTGATCAATCAGCAAGCCAGAAATTAGGGCCTGTATGCGCGAAGGCCAGACAAGGCGAAACGAGGGAGGAAGCAGAGTGTACTGGAGTACATGAGCATTCCGAGCCTCGTTTCAACGCAGTATGGGCGAGTGCAGATACATTTCGTACAGAGCGTGGTATGCCTGGGCAATGGGTGCATTCGTTTGTCTACCAGCGCATCCGCACGCCCAGGCTGCCAATCAGCCCATTCAGATCATTGTCATCCACATCGCTGCTGTAATCGGCACTGACAAACAGCGCCACGTTCGGCGTGACCCGCGCCACCAACCCCAACCCCAGGTCCACCGAGGTCGAACTGCGCGAACTGGAGATCTTGTCGACCTGGTCCAGCTTCACCGAGTCGCTGTTGCTGAAGTCATACCAGACGTTGGTGCGCACATAGGGCTCGATCGGCATGCCTTTCACTTCATAGCGCGCCGACAGCTTGGCACCGACCCGACCGCTCCAGCTTGGCTGGCTGTCGAACGCCTGCAAGGTTTCCTCCTGCACCTGGCTGCCGGGGAAGAACTGCTGGTTGATCAACTGCGCCTGGGGCTCGATCACCCACCCGCCGCCCAGGCCGATGGGGAAGCCACCTTCAACCGAGAAGGTCATCGCATGGCCGCTGTCGTCCACCCGCTGGCCGGCCTGGGAGCGGCCATTGACGTCGATGCGCGTGCCCATGGCCACGGCGTCCACGTGCCAGCCCTGCTCATGGGTCATGCTCCAGTACACGCCCAGGCTCTCGCCGCTCAGGTTCACCGCATTGCGTTGTTTGTCACCGAGCAAGGGGCGCATGCCGTTGAAGCTGCTCTGCAGGTTGTTGTGGCCGACGAAGATCCCGGCGCGGTGCACGTTGCCTGCGCTGGTTTCGCGCACGAACAGGTCGGGGCCGATCATCAATTGCTGGCTGGGCGCCTCCAACTGCGCCGGCGCCTGGGCCGTAGGCCGTGGTGCGCCGGGGAAGAACTGCGCCCACTGGCTGGCGATCATGTCGCTGGCCAACGGGCCGTGGCGCTCGCTCATCTGCGTGGAGAACGCCGAGAGCATCCCCTGGTTGAGGCCATTGACGCTCAGCGGGTCGAGAGAGAGTTGGGGGACCTCGGGCTGTTCCAGGAACCGGGCGAAGGTTTCGCCCTCCTGCAGTTCGAAGGCGAAGGTTTCCACCGGGGTTGCCAAGAGCAGCGACGTGGAAACCGCGCAGAAAAGAGCTTCGAAACGCAGGGGGTTCGAGGTGCTTTTCATGGCGGATCTCCTGTTTTTGGGTGTTGGACAGCACGTTGAACAGCCGAGCAATCTGGCCTGATGTCACGGGCTGTACGACAAAACAGGGGCGACCCAAACCAGCGCGCCAGCCTCTTTGAGCGCGCACAAAGGCGCGAGCTAGAGGCCCGGCACGAATCTTTACGTCTGTTGGTTCTGTTCAGCTAAGGAGAGGACAGGGCTTGCGTCAAGAATGTGTGAAGGCTTTGGTAATGGTTCGTTGAGTAATTCAAGCCATTGAATTTGTGCAGAATTGGCGATGCCATATCGACAAAGGCGATTTCTCGCTGCGCGGCTATGCCGAATCGTTGCTACAGGCGCACTTCCACCGCCAGCGGTAGATGATCGGACAGGTGTGTCCAGGGCTTGTTGCCAAGGATCTTCGGCCCATGGCTGTCGGCGTTGCGCAGGTAGATACGGTCCAGGCGCAGCAGTGGCAGGCGCGCGGGATAAGTGCGAGCGAGCAGGCCGTGATGGCGTTCGAAGGCTTCGTGCAGGCCCCGTTGCCGGCCCAGGGTGCGATTGCCGTGCAACTGCCAGTCGTTGAAGTCACCGGCGATGATCACCGGGGCATCGGCGGGCAGTGCGTCGAGCAGCCTGCCCAACAGTTGCAGTTGTTTTTGCCGATGGCTTTCCAGCAGCGACAGGTGCACGCAAATGGCATGCAGCGGTGGTTGCCCGGGCACGTCGAGCACGCAGTGCAGCAGGCCGCGTCGTTCGGGGCCGGTGATCGACACGTCGAGGTTGCGGTGTTCGATGATCGGGTACTTGGACAGCAGCGCGTTGCCGTGGTGGCCGTCCGGGTACACCGCGTTGCGCCCGTAGGCGAAGTCGCTCCACATGCTGTCGGCGAGGAATTCGTACTGCGAGGTCTGCGGCCAGCCGGGGTAGCGGGAGGCATGGCGGTCGTGGCTGCCGAGCACTTCCTGCAGGAACACGATATCGGCCTGGGTGCTGCGCACCGCCTCGCGCAGCTCCGGCAGGATGAAGCGCCGGTTGAAGGCGGTGAAGCCCTTGTGGGTATTGACCGTCAGCACCTTGACCCGGTGCACGGCCGGGGCTTGGCTGACGCTGGCGAAACCTGGGCTGCCGGCTTCGGGGTTCACGGGGGCTCCTTTGGGACGATGGGAATCCCGTGGGAGCGGGCTTGCCCCGCGATACCGGCACGGCCGGTGCCATCCATCGCGGGGCAAGCCCGCTCCCACGCTACAATCTAGGACCGATTCACCAGGTTCAGGTTCAGTCCTCCTCGCGCTGCAACACCATCAACAGCAACGACCGCCCCTGCACCTCGAACACCGTGTCGAACGGCAGATGCTGCGGCTTGCGCAGCTCCGGCCGGTCGGTGTCGACCAGGCAACTCCAGTACTCGCCCTGGGGCACCGCCGGCAGCTTGAACGGCACCACGTCGTGGTAGGCATTTACGACCAGCAGCAGGGTCGCCTCGGCCCCGGGCCGGGCAATGCCGCTTTCCTGGGCACGGCCGTCCATCAGCATGCCCAGGCAACGCCCATGCGGGTCTTCCCACTGCTCCACGGTCATCTCGCTGCCGTCCGGGGCCAGCCAAGTGACGTCCTTGACCCCGATCGCTTCGTTGTAGTCGCCCACCAGAAAGCGCGAGCGGCGCAGGATCGGGTAGGCCAGGCGCAGCCGGGTCAGGCGCTTGACGAAGGCCAGCAAGGCCTTGCCGTCCTCGTCCAGCTCCCAGTTGACCCAGCCGATCTCGCTGTCCTGGCAATACGCGTTGTTGTTGCCGTGCTGGGTGCGGCTGAACTCGTCGCCGGCGACGATCATCGGCGTGCCCTGGGCCAGCAGTAGAGTGGCGAAGTAGTTGCGCATCTGGCGCATGCGCAGGGCATTGATCGCCGGGTCGTCGGTCGGGCCTTCGACGCCGCAGTTCCACGACAGGTTGTTGTTGGTGCCGTCCTGGTTGTTCTCGTCGTTGTCCTCGTTGTGCTTGTCGTTGTACGACACCAGGTCGCGCAGGGTGAAACCGTCGTGGGCGGTGACGAAGTTGACCGAGGCGTAGGGCCGCCGGCCACGGTTGTTGAACAGATCGCCCGAGGCTGTGATGCGCGCGGCGAAGTCGGCGAGCATGCCTTCGTCGCCTTTCCAGAAACTGCGCACGGTGTCGCGGAAACGGTCGTTCCACTCCGCCCAGCCGGGGGCGAAGTTGCCCACCTGGTAGCCGCCGGGGCCGCAATCCCAGGGTTCGGCGATCAGCTTGACCTGGCTGAGCATCGGGTCCTGGCGGCAGGCCACGAGGAAGCCGTGGCGCTCGCTGTAGCCGTCGTGGTAACGGCCGAGGATGGTCGCAAGATCAAAGCGAAAGCCGTCCACGTGCATTTCGCCGGCCCAGTAGCGCAGCGAGTCGGTGACCAGTTGCAGCACGCACGGGTGGCTCAGGTCGAGGGTGTTGCCGGTGCCGGAATCGTTGATGTAGAAGCGCTTGTCGTCGGGCTTGAGGCGGTAGTACGAGGCGTTGTCGATGCCGCGCATCGACAGGGTCGGGCCGCGCTCGTTGCCTTCGGCGGTGTGGTTGTAGACCACGTCCAGAATCACTTCCAGCCCGGCGTCGTGCAGGTGCGCGACCATTTCCTTGAATTCGGCGATCTTGCCGCTGGCCAGGTAGCGCGGGTGCGGGGCGAAGAAGGCGATGCTGTTGTAGCCCCAGTAGTTGTTCAGGCCCTTGTCGAGCAGATGCTGGTCGTTGACGAAGGCATGGATCGGCAGCAGTTCGATGCTCGATACCCCAAGCGCCTTGATGTGCCCGAGCAGTTCGTCGTTGGCCAGGCCCGCGAAAGTGCCGCGCAGCGCCTCGGGCACCGCCGGGTGGCGCATGCTGATGCCGCGGGCATGGGCCTCGTAGATGATGGTGCGCTCCCAGGGGATCTGCACACGTTGGTCACGGCCCCAGGTGAAGGCCGGGTCGATGACCTTGCATTTGGGCACGAAGGGCGCGCTGTCGCGCTCGTCGAACGACAGGTCGCCGTCGGGGTGGCCGATGGTGTAGCCAAACAGCGCCTCGGACCATTTCAAAGTGCCCACCAGTTGCTTGGCATAGGGGTCGATCAGCAGTTTGTTGGGGTTGAAGCGGTGGCCGTTCTGCGGCTCATACGGGCCGTACACGCGGTAGCCGTAGACCAGGCCAGGGTGGGCGTCGGGCAGGTAACCGTGGTAGATCTCGTCGGTGTACTCTGGCAGCTCGATGCGCTCGAGCTCCTGTTCGCCGGTTGAATCGAACAGGCACAGTTCGACTTTGCTGGCGTTAGCCGAGAACAGGGCGAAGTTGACCCCCAGGCCGTCCCAGGTGGCACCCAGCGGGAAGGGCATGCCTTCGCGGATGCGCGACGGGGCGACGGAGCGGGTTTTCTTCGGGGTGCGGGGGCTCATGGCGGTCCTCGTGGTCCGTGGAGAGAGGGATCGCGGGGCAAGCCCGCTCCCACAATGGAATGTGACGCGATCAGAACGTGGGAGCGGGCTTGCCCCGCGATGAGGCCGGTAAGGCTTACCTGAGGCTCAGCTAGCAGCAGGCTTCTTCACGGTCTTCGGCTTCTTCGCCGCCACCGGCTTCTCCACGGCCGTCACCTTCGGCTTGGCCGCCGCCTTCTTGCGCGGCGCGGCCTTAGGCGCTAACGCTTCAGCCTCGGCCAGCTTGCGGGCCATCTCCCAGTGGCGGATTTCCTGGCCCGCCGGCTTGCCCTCCGATTCCCAGATTTGATAGGCGAATTCGCGAACACGTTTCTCTTCGACACTCATCACGACGCTCCTGAATGCAGTTAGGCATGATCAATCAACACATTGACCGGAAACTCCGCCAGTACGGTGCTCAATTTCAGCTCCTTTGAAGGGCTGACAGCACCGCCACCGAAAAGTCCCGAGCAGTTGGCAGGCGACAAGGCAAACGGCAGGATCAGCCGCGTATCGTCCCAGTTCTGTGCCGGGATCAATGGGGTTGTGGCATTACCCAGCAAGCTGCCGGCAAGCCGTGGTGCGACAACGATGGCGCGCTGCGCCTCGCCCAGTCGGGCGAAGGCCAGCACCTTGTCGGCGTGGCGCCCCTGCACGTCGAGCGGCAGGTAGGCGCCACGCCGGAACAGTTCGGGGTGGCTCATGCGACAGTCCAGCAGCCGGGCGATCAGTGCCTGCTTGATGCGCCCGTCCTGCCAGTGGCCGAGCAGTTCGGCCAGGGGCGTGCTGGCGTCCAGGCTGGCACGCCTTGCAGCGTAGTCCACCGGGCGCCGGTTGTCCGGGTCGACCAGGCTCAAGTCCCAGTACTCGTTGCCCTGGTACAGGTCGGGCACGCCCGGCGTGGTCATGCGCAGCAGGCATTGCACCAGGCTGTTCAGCGCGCCGGGGCCGGCGATCTGCCGCGCCGCCTCGTGCAGTGACTGGCGCAGCTGCTGGTTCTGCTCGTCCAGCAGCAGGCCGTTCACATAGGCGGCGCAGGCCTGTTCATAAGCCTCGTTCGGCGCCGCCCAACTGCTGCGCAGCTTGGCCTCGCGCAGGGCCTTTTGTTGCCAACGGCCGATGCGCTCGGCGTAGTGGCGCAGGGCGTTGCCGTCATGCAGGTCGAGCGCCAGCGGCCAGCTGCCGAGCAGGGTCTGCCACAGCAGCAGCTCATCGCCCGGGCTGGGCGCGGCGCCATCGTCCAACGCCTCGCGCAGCGGCGCCGCCAGCTCGCGCCAGTGTTCCACCCGGCTGGCCAGCCAGGGCCCGCGCTCACTGAGCACCGCCAGGCGTGCCCGGCAGTCTTCGCCACGCTTGTGATCGTGGGTGGCGGTGGTCAGCAGGTTGTCGGGGAAGTCGCGCAGGCGGCGCTGGGCCTGGGTGTGAAACCAATCAGGGTCGGCACTGAAGCGCTCGGCCTCGAAGCCCACATCGTTGCGCGACAACAGCCGGGCGCTGCGGTAGAACGCGGTGTCTTCCACGGCCTTGGCGGCGGTGGGCGCGGTCAATTGCTGGAAGCGCACGCAAGCGTGACGCAGGTGCTTGCGCGGTCGGCCCGGGGGCAGGCGTCGCCAGGGCTGGCCGCCGAGCCATTGCGCCAGGTACTCGAGCAGCGGCCAGTCGGCTTCGCCCAGTGACTGACGGGCGTCACCGAGTGCTTGCTGGAAGAACCCCTCGTCCTCGGCCGGGCGGCCACAGGCGTTGATATAGGTGCGGTACACCGGGTAGTGCTCGGCCAGCGCCTGCAGCGCGCGGCGTATGGCACCGAGGGTGAGGTCACGGCTCATCAGGTCGTCGCGGGCCACCTGCAGCAAGGCCAGGGCCACCGACTCGCAGTCGCCGGCCAGGCTGGCATTGAGCACCAGGTGGCGCGCCTGGCGCACTTCCTCGGCAAACGCTGGCCGTTCACTGACGGTGCTCCACAGCTCGGTCAGCGGCGTTTCGCCCGCCGGGTCGTGTTGCAGCAGCGAAACCTGGTTCATGAACTCGTAGCCGGTGGTGCCGTCGGTGAGCCAGTCGCGGTGCAGGTGTTCATCGGCGCCGAGGATCTTTTCCACGTAGATCGGGAAGTGCTCCACGGCCGCCTGCAGCGGCCGGCGCGCCAGCAACCCGTCGACCCGCCGGCGCAGGTTACGGCAGTAGCGCCGCGGGTCGGCCAGGCCGTCGATATGGTCGATGCGCAAGCCATCCACCAGCCCGCGTTCGATCAGTTCGAACAGCTTGGCGTGGGTGGCCTCGAACACCACTGCACGCTCCACCCGCAGGCCACCCAGCTCGTTGATGTCGAAGAACCGCCGCCAGTTGATGTCGTCGGCAGCGGTGCGCCAGCTGGCCAGGCGGTAGGTCTGGCGCTCCAGCAACAGGTGCAGGCGCTTGAAGCCGGCTTCGCTGCTGCTGTCGAAGGCGGCCAGGGTGCCTTCGAGGCTGGCCCCGGCGTCGACCACCAGGGCCAGGTCGCGGTGCAGCGCTATGGCGTCGGCCAGCGGTTCGGCGGCCTCGTGCAGGGTGCTGAAGTGCTGGGCCAGGGCCTGCAGCCGTGGGTCTTCGGCATGGCCGAGGATGCGTCCGTAGTCCAGCGGGCAGATCGGGAAACGATGCTCGTGATGGGCGACCTCGAACCGGCCATGCTCGGCGTCGAAGGTCAGGGGGATTTCACCGCTGAGCAGCGCCGCGCCATAGTCGCTGCCGAGGAACGGCAACAGCAGTTGACCGGCCAACAACGGGTCGCTGGAGTGCCACTGGATATCGAAGAACTCGGCATAGGGGCTGCGCCGACCCCAGGCCAGCAAGCTCTGCCACCAAGGGTTGTCGGCGCCGCCCACGGCCATGTGGTTGGACACGGTGTCGAGGATCAGGCCCATGCCGTGCTGGCGCAACGCAGCCACCAGGCGCTCCAGCGCGGCCTCGCCGCCCAGCTCGGGGTTGACCCGGGTCGGGTCGACCACGTCGTAGCCGTGGCGCGAGCCTGCACGGGCAGTGAGGATCGGCGAGGCATACACATGGCTGATGCCGAGCTGGGCGAAGTAGGGCACCAACGGCGTCGCGTCATCCAGGGTGAAGTCGCTGTGCAGCTGCAGGCGCAGGGTGGCGGTCAGCGGCTTCATCGATCACGCTCCCAGGCTTGTTCGCGGGCCTGGGCCAGCAGCTCCAGGCGCCGCGCCGCGTCCTCGTCGTCGAGCAGCTCGAGGGCCGTGGCCTTGAAGCGGCGCCGCCAGTTGGGGTGGCCAGCGGTGGTGCCGGGCAGGTTGGGTTGCTCGTCGCA
The DNA here is from genome assembly GCF_009650555.1 of Pseudomonas sp. EMN2. NCBI lineage: Bacteria > Pseudomonadati > Pseudomonadota > Gammaproteobacteria > Pseudomonadales > Pseudomonadaceae > Pseudomonas > Pseudomonas sp. EMN2. Next base: position 11,129 of record NZ_VZZR01000029.1, on the reverse strand, counting down.
GCCCAGCAGGTCCTCCAGCGGCACCAGCACCAAGGGGGCGCGGGTATGGCCGACGTAACGGATCGCCGCGTCAACCAGCGCCCTGTCGTCCGCCAACGGGCCGTAGTTGTGCTCGAGGGTGCGGCGCAGGCCGTTGCGCTCCAGCGCCCGGGTGTCGCGCCACTGCCCTTCGGTGCTGGCGTCGATCAGTTGCAGGCGGTTGTGCCAGTCGATGTCACGGGCTTGCAGCCAGCCGGCCAGTGGCGCCAGGTCATGGGTGCCGGTGGTGGCCAGGGCGTTGTCCGGCCAGTCGAGGATCGGTTTGAAGCGGCCGGGCGAATCCTGCTCGAAGGGCAGCACGCGCATGCCCAGCACGGCCTTGGCCGCCAGGCGCTCGCGCAGGCCTTCAGGCACGGTGCCCAGGTCTTCGCCGAGGATGATCGCCTGGTGCCGGGCCGATTCCAGGGCCAGCAGGCGCAGCAGGTCGTCGAGCGGGTAGTTGAGGTAGGCGCCCTCGCGGGCAGTGGCTCCACGGGGGATCAGCCACAGCCGGCGCAGGCCCATCACATGGTCGATGCGCAGGCCGCCGGCATGGGCCAGGTTGGCCCGCAGCATCTCGATGAAGGCGCGGTAGCCGTTGCGCTTGAGGCCTTCGGGAGAGAAGGCGCAGATGCCCCAGTCCTGCCCCGCGCGGTTGAGGATGTCGGGCGGTGCGCCGACCTTGAGGTCGGCCAGCAGCTCGTCCTGGCGGCTCCAGGCCTGGCTGCCGGCGCCGTCGGCGCCCACCGCCAGGTCGGCGATCAGGCCGATCGCCATGCCATTGCTGCGCGCCGCGTCCTGGGCGCGTTGCAGGCTGCGTTCGCTGAGCCACTGGCAGAACGCATGGAACTCGACACGGGCCGGGTAGGCGGCGGCGAAGGCTTCGACTTCGGGGTGATAGGGGTCGTGCCAGGCCTTTGGCCAGTGGCGCCAGTCGGCGCCCAGGCCCTGGTCCACCGCCTCGCCTTGCAGCACCTCGAAGCGGCAATGGTGTTCGAGCCGTTCGCCGCCGGCCTCGCGGAAACTGGCGAAGTCTGCGCGCAGCGGGTGGTCGCCCTGGCTGAAGTCCTGGTACAGCGCTTCGAGCAAACGGTGTTGGGCCTTGGCGGCGCGTGGCCAGTCCACCAGCGGCTGTTGCTGAAGGTCTTCCAGTGTCTGCGCAAGCCCGCAGGCCTCGATGGCCATGCGCACGGCGCGTTCGCCCAGCAGGGCTGCGGGGCTGGCGTACAGCGCGTTGAGCAACAGCCGGCTGGACGGTGAATAGGGGCTGAAGTGCTGTTGGTCGAAGGCCGACAGCGCGTGCATCGGGCTGATCGCCAGGGCATCGGCGCCGCGCTCGGCGGCACTGCGCGCCAGCTGTTCCAGCGCCAGGCAATCGCCATAGCCGCCATCGTCGGGGCGGCGCAGGCTGTACAGCTGCACCGCCAGGCCCCAGCAGCGCGGTGGCGGTTCGGCAATGGCATCTTTGAGTGCATGGCAGCGCGACGGCGCCACGGCCACGGTGAAAGTGCGACCGTCGATGGCCAACTGGTGGTAGCCGATCGGCAACCCGCCTGGGAGGTTTGCCTGGGCATCCAGCACCAGCGTGCGTTGGCTGGCGTCCTCCAGGGTGCAGTGCGCCTGGCTGCCGGCGCTGAACCAGCGTTGCAGGGCAAGCGGCTGGTCGACATCGGCGGTCAGCAGCGGTGGCAGGTGTTCGCTGTCTTCGGCCTGCTCGACCAGGCGCAGGCTGCCGGCGATTGCCTGATCGTCGCCAGCGGGGTGGCCAAGGGCCTGCAACACATTGCGCAGCACCTCGTCGCTGACCTGCTGCGGGCGGTTGTTGGCGTCGATCCAGTCGCGGGCCAGGCCGACGCGGGCGGCCAGGCGGTGCAGGGGCTGTTCGCTCATGGCGTCTCCGGTTCGGGGGGCAGCAGGCTGACCACGCAGCTGTGCGCGGCCAGCGTCGAGTCGGGGTGGGCGTTGTCGCTGCTGTCGTACAGGCGCAGCGCCTGGGCCGGCAGTTGGGCGGCCTGGGGTTGGGCATCGAGGTTGAGGTCGATACGCAACTGCTGGCCGTTGCCCAGGCGCCAGCGTGCGGTGAGCGCCTTGTCGCCCAGCACCTCGCTGCCGAGCGCACGGGTGCCGGGCAGGTGCGGGATCAGGTGGCGTTTGCGCAGGTCGAGCAACTGCTGATAGAGGCCGTGCCAGCCGGCCAGCACGTCCTTTGGCTGCGGCCGGGAGTTTTCGAAGGTGGTTTCGGCGTTGGGGTCGGGGATCTGTTTGCGTCTGGCGGGGTCGGCGAAGGCGTCGAAGTGGGCGAACTCGCCGCGCCGACCCTCGCGCACGGCATCGGCCAGATCGTCGTGGAAGTCGGTGAAAAACAGGAACGGCTTGCGGCTGCCGTCGTCGTCGCCCATGAACAGCAGCGGGATCATCGGCGCCAGCAGCAACAGCGCGGTGGCCGCCCGCAAGGCCTGCGGTGGGCACAGGCGGGTAAGGCGCTCGCCCAGGGCGCGGTTGCCGACCTGGTCGTGGTTCTGCAGGAACAGCACGAACGCTGTCGGCGGCAGATGTGCCGACGGCTCGCCCCGTGGCGTGCCATGGCGGTCGGCCTGGCCCTGGAACACGAAGCCTTCGGCCAGGCAGCGTGCCAGTTGGTCGACGGGCCGCTGTTTGAAGTCGGCGTAGTAGCCTTCGGTTTCGCCAGTCAGCAGCACGTGCAAGGCGTTGTGGCCGTCGTCGTTCCACTGGGCGTCGAAGCCCTGCTGCAACAGCGCGGCCTGGTTGTGTTCGTTTTCCAGCACCAGCCAGATCTGCCGGCCCGGCGCTACCGCTGCGCGCACCCGCTGCGCCAGTTCGACGAGGAAGTCCGGCTGGTCGATGGCGTGCACCGCATCCAGGCGCAGGCCGTCGCAGCGGTAGTCGCACAGCCACATCAGCGCGTTCTGGATGAAGTATTCGCGCACCTCGGGCCGGCGAAAGTCGATGGCCGCGCCCCAGGGCGTCTGCCGGTCCTGGCGAAAGAACGGGCTGGCGTACTGGTGCAGGTAGTTGCCGTCCGGGCCGAAGTGGTTGTAGACCACGTCCACCAGCACCATCAGGCGGTGGCCGTGGGCCTGGTCGATCAGCGCGCACAGCGCCTGCGGGGTGCCGTAGCTGTGCTGTGGGGCGAACGGCAGCACGCCGTCATAGCCCCAGTTGCGCTCACCGGGGAACTGGCCCAGCGGCATCAGCTCGATGGCGCTGATGCCCAGCGCGGCCAGGCGTGGCAGCGCCTCGGCCACGCCGCTGTAGCCGCCGAACAGACCCACGTGCAGCTCCTGGATCACCGCTTCGTGCCACGGGCGGCCCAGCCAGCTGTGTTGCCACGGGTAGGCGGCAAGGTCCACCAGCTCACTCGGCCCCTGCACACCCTCGGGCTGATAGCGCGAAGCCGGGTCGGCGACCTTGAGCTGCCGGTCGATGCATAGCTGATACCGCTCACCTGCCTGGCACGGGGCAACGCCGACGTACCAACCGTCATCGACAGGCAACAGCTCGACGGGGCGCTGCCGCTCGACTTCCACGCTCACGCTGCGCGCATCCGGCGCCCAGAGGGCAAAGCGCGCCGACGTGGCGTCCATTACCTGCGCGCCATGCCTGTGCATCGTCCGCTCCCCGCTCAGTAGTGGGCGATCTGGGTCTGTTTGACCAGGTCCTCGTACAGCCGCGCGTAGGGTTCCACCGCCTGGCACCAGTTGAAGGGCTGGGTCATAGACAGGCAGCGCATGGCGTTGAGCAGGTGCTTCTTGCCGTACACATAGAAGGCGCGGCCCAGCGCCTCGCGGTAGCTGTCCAGGGTCGAGTCGTCGAACAGGAACCCGGTGACGCCGTTCTCGATGGTGTCGGCCAGCCCGCCGGTATTGCGCGCCACCGGCAGCGAGCCGAAGCGTTGCGCGTACATCTGGCTCAGCCCGCACGGCTCGTAGCGCGATGGCATCAGCAAGAAGTCGCTGCCGGCGAACATGCGCCGGGCGTCGGTTTCGTTGAAGCCGATGCGCACGCCGATGCGGCCCGGGTGACGCAGGGCCAGCTCGCGCATGGCCTGTTCTTCCTCGGGCTCGCCACGGCCGATGATGGCGATCTGGCCGCCTTGCTCGACGATGTAGTCGGCCACGCCCAGGGTCAGGTCCAGGCCTTTCTGGTAGACCAGCCGCGAGACCACGGCGAACAGCGGCCCCTTGGACGCGTCCAGGCCGAACAACTCGCGCACCTGCTGGGTGTTGCGCGCCTTGCCGTCCCAGTCGTTGAGGCTGAAGTTGTGCACCAGGTGCCCGTCGGTGGCCGAATCCCAGCTCTCGTCGATGCCGTTGGGGATGCCGCCGAGCAAGCCTTGCTGGGCCTTGCTGGCGAGGAAACCGTCCAGGCCGCAGCCGAACTCGGGGGTGGTGATTTCCCGGGCGTAGGTGGCGCTCACCGTGGTGATGTGGCTGGAGTAGGCAAGGCCCGCCTTGAGGAACGACAGCTTGCCGTAGAACTCCATGCCTTCCTGTTGCATGGCGTGGTCGGGGATCGCCAGCTCCGGGCTGCAGCCGCGGCTGTACACGCCCTGGTAGGCCAGGTTGTGGATGGTGAACAGGGTCGGGATGCTCAGGCCGCGCCAGTGCATGTAGGCCGGGGCCAGGCCGGCCGGCCAGTCGTGGGCGTGCACCAGGTCGGGGCGCCAGTGGGCCATGCCTTCACCGGCGGCAATTTCTGCGGCGGCCAGGCCCAGGCGGGCGAAGCGGATATGGTTATCGGGCCAGTCGCGGCCGTTGTTGGCGCCGTAGGGGGTGCCTTCGCGCTGGTACAACTCGGGGCAGATCAGCACATAGATCACCAGGCCGTCGGCCAGGTCCATGCGGCCTATCTTGCACGGTGGCAGTGCCGCGTGGCCGCCCAGTTCGCCGACGATATGGATGGGGTTGTCGCTCTCCATCACCTGGGGGTAGCCGGGGATCAGCACCCGCACATCGTGCAGGTGTGCCAACGCCCGTGGCAGGGCGGCGGACACATCGCCCAGGCCGCCGGTCTTGACCAGGTCGGCGATTTCCGAGGTGACGAACAGGACCTTGCGCTTGTTGGGATTGTGCTGGCGCTGGGCGCCGGGTGCCTTGACTGTCGGGGCGAGGCTGGGTGGCAGCGGCTCGCGGCTATCCGAATTGAATGCATCTACGTGAGGTTCGACAGCGGCACTGATCATACTTCTCTCCGTCCCTTGTTTTTGCGGGTGTGGGCACCCGTTGCGTTATTTCGTGCTGGTTCTCTCTGATCGTTGTTGCATCTTCGTAGTGCGGTCCTTGCCCGATATCGGTGCGCGCAGGCACGGCACGCTCGGCAATCCGGCCGAAAAGCGTGTGGACGGGTGGGGGTGGGTGGGCCTGGCGTGAGGAAGTCCTTTTGCGTTGGCCTACTTAGCTCCTGACCTGCCCGCATTTCGGAAAGTTCGACTTTTTTACGTCACTTTTTCCGAGCAAAACGCGGGCCGAACCTGGAGTGTAGGGGACGAAAGGACATTCTTGTGACTTGCTGGTCATTTTTCTGATGACCGTTCGTCCCCGCAAACGTTGGCGGTTGTAACAACTTGTGCAAAGGGCATCGCGGGCTGGCCCGCGATGCAGGGGTCAGCCTTGCGGCAGCAGCGAGGAGTGGTGCTGGGTGATCAGCCAGCGCTGGCCGTCCCAGCGATAGGTGAAGGTATACCGTGCTGCCACGCGCTTGCCTGTTGCGGCAAAGTCGAAGGTATACAGCCCGGCCAGCGTCGCTTCATTGCAGCCTAGTTGCACCTGATGGCTGTCGAGCGTGCCGCGCGGGCGTTCGCTGAGGAAATGCGCGAAATAGTCGATGCGGCTTTCCCGGCTCAGGCGTGGGGTTGCGGAAAGCGTGGGCAGCAGCACGGCGGTGTCGCTGTACAGGTCGGCGACCTGCTTGGCGTCGCTGGTTTGCAGGCGGGCGTTCCAGTGATTGAACTGCTCGAGGATTTCGCTTTCGCTGGCGGCGTGGCATTGCACGGACTGCGCCTGGGCGTTGGCTGCACAAAGGGTAAGCAGGGAGAGGGTGAAGCAGGCAGTGAGGCGTTTCATCAGGGGCCTTGTGATCCAGGCAGGCACCGGGATGGGCCTGCGGCGCGGGTCACTCTAGGAACGGCGCCGCCCCTGACGTATCAGAAATTTCTTCAGCGGCTGACGGTTTTTTCGCCTTTGCCGGTTTGCTCGAGCAGGCTGTTCAAGTAGGCCACTTGCTGGCGCAACTGGTCACGCTCGTCCTTCAACTGGCGCAGTTCATCGCGGCGGACGGACACGTAGAGGGTCTGGGTGGGAGTGGCAGGCATCAGGGTACCCATGAGCACACCTCGCAGGGCTGGCTGGTGACAAATCAAAGCGTAGTCGCTTCACGCGGCGCGCATTCTGAATTCTTTCCCTGGCCATGGGAACTTTTTTGTTTATCGTGGTCTCGCCGTTCGTCGGTGAACCCTCGGCGGGTCCGCTGGACTAATCTGAAATCCTTAACGGCTGTAATCCATTTCTAACGGGAGCGTCACCACATGCAACTTGGAATCGTCGGGCTGGGCCGCATGGGCGGCAATATCGCAAGGCGGCTGATGCGCGCCGGCCACCGCACCGTGGTGCATGACCGCAACCGTGAAGCGATCACCGGGCTGGAAGGCGAGGGTGCGCAAGGGGCCCACGACCTCGGTGCACTGGTGCAGAAGCTCAAGGCTCCGCGCGCGGTGTGGGTCATGCTGCCGGCGGGTGAGCCCACCGAGCAGACCATCGCCCAACTGGCCGAACTGCTGGAGCCGGGCGATGCGATCATCGACGGCGGCAACACCTTCTACAAGGACGACATGCGCCGTGCTACCGACCTGGCCAAGCGTGGCCTGCATTACCTGGACGTGGGCACCTCCGGCGGCGTATGGGGCCTGGACCGCGGTTACTGCATGATGATCGGTGGCGAGAAGGACGTGTTCGAGCGCCTGGAACCGCTGTTCAAGGCCCTGGCCCCCGGCGTCGGCGACATCCCCCGCACCCACGGGCGCAGCGGTGAGCACGAGCGCGCCGAGCACGGCTACATCCACGCCGGCCCACCCGGCGCCGGCCACTACGTGAAGATGGTGCACAACGGCATCGAGTACGGCCTGATGCAGGCTTACGCGGAAGGCTTCGACCTGCTGCGCAGCAAGGGCGGCGACGCACTGCCCGAAGACCAGCGCTTCGACCTCAACCTGACCGAGATCGCCGAGGTGTGGCGCCGTGGCAGCGTGGTCACCTCCTGGCTGCTGGACCTGACCGCCGACGCCCTGGTCGCCGACCCACAGCTGTCCGCGTTCAGCGGTTCGGTGTCCGACAGCGGCGAAGGGCGCTGGACCATCGATGCCGCCGTGGAGCAGGCAGTGCCGGTGCCGGTGCTGTCCAGCGCGCTGTTCGCCCGCTTTCGCTCGCGCCAGCAGCAGGGCACTTACGGTGACAAGGTCCTCTCGGCCATGCGCCTGGGCTTCGGTGGCCACGTCGAGAAGAAAGGCGAATGACCAAACAAAACATCCCTGCCGCTCCGCCCTGTACCCTGTTCCTGTTCGGCGCCAACGGCGACCTGGTCAAGCGCCTGCTGATGCCGGCGCTGTACAACCTCAGCCGTGATGGCCTGCTGGACCGCAACCTGCGCATCGTCGGGGTCGATCACAATGCGGCTACCGCCGAAGCGTTCGCCGAGCGCTTGCATGCCTTCATGCTGGAGCGTGACCAGGGCCGCGAAGGCAGCGAGCGCTGCCTGGACGACAAGCTCTGGACGCGACTGGCCAAGCGCCTGGACTACCAGACCGGCGACTTCCTCGACCCCGCGACTTACCAGGCCCTGGCCAAACGCATCGACAAGACCAGCCACGGCAATGCCATCTTCTACCTGGCCACCTCGCCGCGCTTCTTCCCGGAAGTGGCCCAGCGCCTGGGCGATGCCGGCCTGCTCGACGAGTCCGCCGGGGGCTTCCGGCGGGTGGTGGTGGAGAAACCCTTCGGCACCGACCTGGCCAGCGCCGAAGCGCTGAACGCCCGACTGCTGAAGGTGATGAACGAGCGGCAGATCTACCGCATCGACCATTACCTGGGCAAGGAGACGGTGCAGAACATCCTGGTCAGCCGTTTTTCCAACGGCCTGTTCGAGTCGTTCTGGAACAACCATTACATCGACCACGTGCAGATCACGGCGGCCGAGACCGTCGGCGTCGAGACCCGCGGCGCCTTCTACGACAGCACCGGCGCCCTGCGCGACATGGTGCCCAACCACCTGTTCCAGCTGCTGGCGATGGTTGCGATGGAGCCGCCGGCCGCCTTTGGCGCCGATGCGGTGCGCGGCGAGAAGGCCAAGGTGATCGGCGCCATCCGCCCGTGGTCGGCGAAGATGGCGTTGAAGAACTCGGTGCGCGGCCAGTACACCAGCGGCAAACAGGGGCGCAAGCCGCTGGCCGGTTACCGCGACGAAGCCAATGTCGACAAAGGCAGCCAGACCGAGACCTACGTCGCCCTTAAAGTGATGATCGACAACTGGCGCTGGGCCGGGGTGCCGTTCTACCTGCGCACCGGCAAGCGCATGAGTGTGCGCGACACCGAGATCGCCATCTGCTTCAAGCCCGCGCCTTATGCGCAGTTCCGCGAAAGCGAGCTGGAGCGGCCCAAGCCCAACTACCTGAAGATCCAGATCCAGCCCAACGAGGGCATGTGGTTCGACCTGCAGGCCAAGCGGCCCGGGCCGGAGTTGGTGATGGAAAACGTCGAGCTGGGGTTTGCCTACAAGGACTTCTTCAAGATGACCCCGGCGACCGGTTACGAGACCTTGATCTACGACTGCCTGACGGGTGACCAGACCCTGTTCCAGCGTGCCGATAACATCGAGAACGGCTGGCGCGCGGTGCAGCCGTTTCTCGATGCGTGGGCCAATGAGGCGGGTGAGGTGCATGGGTATGCGGCCGGGGAGGATGGCCCGGAGGCTGGCAACGAGCTGCTGACCCGCGACAAGCGTGAGTGGCACAACTTGGGTTGATGGTTGCCTGCATCGGCCTCATCGCGGGGCAAGCCCGCTCCCACGCTTTGGACTAACCCCAAGGCTTGGATTGGTGTCCAATCTCTTGGGGGCAGCTCACTTTCGTGGGAGCGGGCTTGCCCCGCGATAGCGCTCTCAATCCAGCGGAACGACCACCCTCAACCAGGCATCCAACCTCAGGCCCACCCGCCAAAGGAGCCCGGATGCCTGCCCCCATCGAAGACTACGCACTCATCGGCAACTGCCGCAGCGCCGCCCTGGTCAGCCGCGACGGCGCCATCGACTGGCTGTGCCTGCCACGTTTCGACGCCCCGGCCGTGTTCGCGGCATTGCTGGGCAACGAAGAAAACGGCCGCTGGCGCATCGCCCCCAGTGACCCGGTGGAACACTGCACACGTCGCTACCTCGACGACACCCTGGTGCTGGAAACCCTTTGGACCACCGCCAGCGGCCGTGCCCGGGTGCTCGACTGCATGCCCCTGGGGGACAGCAACGCCATCGTGCGCATCGTCGAGGGCCTGGCGGGCGCAACCGCGTTCGAGATGGACCTGGTGCTGCGTTTCGATTACGGCCGCAGCGTGCCTTGGGTGGAAAAAATCGACCCGCTGACCCTCAGCGCGGTGGCCGGCCCCGACCGGCTGATACTGCGCAGCAGTGTCGAAGCCCATGGCCAGGACCATCACAGCGTTGCGCGTTTTCGCGTGCGCGCAGGCGAGCGCCAGGTGTTCAGCCTTTGCCACCAGCCCTCGCACCTGCCCGTGCAGCCTGGCTGCGATGTCGACCATGACCTGGAACAGACCATCGCCCAATGGCAGGCCTTCGCTGCCCGCTGCCCGGACGTCGGCCCCTACACCCATCTGGTGCGCCGCTCGCTGCTGACGCTCAAGGCCATGACCTACGTGCCCACCGGCGGCATGGTCGCCGCCGTCACCACCTCGTTGCCCGAGCGCGTGGGTGGTGAACGCAATTGGGACTACCGCTACTGCTGGCTGCGTGACGCCACCATGACCTTGCTGGCCCTGATGAACCTCGGTTACTTCGACGAAGCCCAGGCCTGGCGCGAATGGTTGCTGCGCTCGGTGGCCGGCAACCCCGAGCAGATGCAGATCATGTACGGCCTGGCGGGGGAGCGTGACCTGCCCGAGTTCAGCTTGCCCTGGCTGGCGGGCTACGAGCACTCCCAGCCGGTGCGCGTCGGCAATGCCGCTTCCGAGCAACGGCAGCTCGATATCTATGGCGAACTTGCCGACGCCATGACCCAGGCCATCAAAGGTGGCCTGCCGCGTCATCCGCGCAGCTCTGCCATTGCCCGACTGATCCTGCCCTACCTGGAAAGCATCTGGCGCGAGCCCGACGAAGGGCTGTGGGAGGTGCGCGGCGGCCGCCAGCATTTCGTGCATTCCAAGGTCATGGCCTGGGTCGCCTTCGACCGCGCCGCCAGCCTGGCCGAGACCACCGAGGAAGACCGCGAGCGTGGCAGGCACTACCGGCGTGTTGCCGAACAGATCCGCGCTGAGGTCTGTGCGCGTGGCCTGGACCCTTCCGGGCAGCACTTCGTGCAGGCCTATGGCTCGACCGAGTTGGACGCCAGCTTGCTGCAGATTGCCCTGACCGGTTTTTTGCCGGCGGATGATCCGCGCTTTCTGCGCACTCTGGAGCAGGTCGAACAGCGCCTGCTGCGCAACGGCCTGCTATTGCGCTACGACAGCGACAGCTGCAGCGATGGCCTGACGCCGGGGGAGGGCACGTTCCTGGTGTGTTCGTTCTGGCTGGCGGATGTGTATGTGCTGCTCGGGCGTCAGCAGGATGCGCAAACGCTGTATGAGCGGCTGACCGGGTTGTGCAACGACGTTGGGTTGCTGGCCGAGCAGTACGACCCGGCGGGCAAGCGGATGCTGGGGAATTTTCCGCAGGCGTTTAGCCATATCGGGATTATCAATACGGCGTTGAATCTGTACCGGGCGCGGTGTCCGGTGCGGGATAGGGCGCAAGGGGCTGGTCGGGAGGGGGGGTGAGAGCTGCCAGGGGCATGGCGGGGGAGAGGGTGAAGGCCACCAGGTGTTCGCCGGTGTTTTTGC